>JBGSKE010000222.1:0-4650 GCA_041741355.1 Negativicutes bacterium
ACATCTGGGGACGCCTGCCGACAACCGTATCTCCCACCGAGTTGCTCCGCCGCGCTGCGCCGCTCGGCATTTCATTCGTCCCCGGCGACGCTTTTTACGCCCACGGTTCCGTGAGTCACGAAATCCGGCTCTGTTTCGCTACGCATGACGAAGATCGCCTCACCGAAGGCATCCGTCGCCTGTCCAAAGCCTTGAATTCCGTTTCGGCGGAAACCACCGTCCCTGCCGCCAGCGCCGGACGCCCGATCATTTAATCATTTAAAGAAAAAGAGGTGCATCTCCCTTGAAAATCCATGAAATTCCCGCAATGATTGCCAAAGAACTCGGCATTCGAGTTGCTCAGGCCGAAGCAACGGTCGAATTGCTGGACGCCGGCAATACGCTCCCCTTTATTGCCCGTTACCGCAAAGAAGTTACCGGGGACCTGGATGAAGAAAAAATCCGTTCACTGGAAGAGCGGTTGCAATACTTGCGTAATGTTGCCAAACGCCAGGAAGAGATTTTAGCGGTCATCGACTCTCAGGGCAAGCTTACCCCTGAACTGACCGCAGCGATCGAAAGCGCGCAAAAACTGCAGGAACTGGAAGACCTGTACCTGCCCTACCGACCGAAAAAAAGGACCCGGGCGCAAATTGCCCGGGAAAAAGGACTCGAGCCGTTAGCCGAAAGGATGTTGGCACAAGCCGATCCAATATCGGCTGATCGTCTCCTATTAGCAAACGAATTCATCAATTCGGAACTTGGCGTGGAAAACGCAGAAGACGCTCTGGCAGGAGCACGTGATATCGTCGCTGAAATCGTAGCGGAACGAGCGGATTTGCGTTCACTGCTGCGCCGTGAAACTTGGAAATCAGCGGCAATTGTGACGTCACTGGCAGTACCGGAAGCCGAAGCGCCCGACTTCCTGACTTACCGCGAATATCGCGAAGCAGTCAATCATATGCCTTCACATCGGATTTTGGCTGTCAATCGCGGTGAAACAAAAAAATCACTCAAGGTACATTTTGAAATTCCTCAGGAGTCGCTGACTGAAACAATCTTAAAACAAATCCATAAAACTCCTTGCCTGTGGAGTCAAGATATCAGCGAAGCGGTTCAGGACAGCTGCAAACGGCTGCTGTTCCCTTCCATGGAACGAGAAGTACGCAATGCGCTGACTGAAAATGCCGAAAAGCAGGCGATCAGCCTATTTGGTCGAAATTTGCGTCAACTGCTGCTTATCCCTCCATTGGCGGGACATTGCGTACTCGGACTCGATCCCGGCTACCGAACCGGCTGCAAAGCTGCAATCGTCAACCCGCAGGGTACCGTGCTGGCCACTACCGTATTCTATCTGACCCACAGTGAATCGCAACGACAATCGTCCGTCAAGCTGATGCTGGAGTTGATTCGCCGCCACAATGTTACTCTCGCCGCGATCGGCAACGGCACAGCCTCTTATGAAACAGAAGAGTTTCTTGCCGCACTGATCCGCGACCACGGACTGTCGCTGCATTATGTCATTACCAATGAAGCCGGCGCATCGGTTTATTCCGCTTCCAAACTGGCCAAGGACGAATTGCCGGACCTCGACGTTTCTCTGCGCGGCGCCGTTTCGATCGCCCGCCGGGTACAAGACCCGCTGGCCGAACTGGTCAAAATCGAACCCAAAGCAATCGGCGTGGGCCAATATCAACATGATGTCGATCAAAAGGATTTATTGCAGGCGCTTGACGGGGTTGTGGAATCGGCGGTCAATCACGTCGGCGTTGACCTCAATACCGCTTCAGTCGAACTGCTGCGGCATGTCGCAGGCATTCAGGGCCCTGTCGCCAAAAACATCGTCGCCTGGCGCGACACCAACGGCAGATTTAGCCGCCGCAAAGAGTTGCTGAAAATTCCCCGACTCGGCCCGGCCGCTTTTGTCCAATGCGCCGGTTTTCTCCGGGTTCCCGATGCAACCGATCCTCTGGACAATACACCGGTTCATCCGGAGTCCTACGCACTGGCCGAAACAATCCTTGAGCGCCTTGGTTTCAACAAAAAAGACTTGCGGTCACGCGAAAAACTAATCCAACTGCAAAGTACGATGCAAACAATCGACGTGGCAGCATTAGCCAAAGAGTTGACCGCAGGCGAACCGACGGTGCGGGATATTCTGGCCGCGCTGGTCAAGCCCGGACGCGATCCCCGCGAAGACCTGCCAGCCCCAATGACCCGCAAGAACATCGTAAAACTCGACGACCTACTACCAGGGACGGTGGTAAAAGGAACCGTCCACAACGTGACTGATTTCGGCGCTTTTGTCGATATCGGCGTAAAAATAAACGGTCTGCTGCATCGATCCGAACTGAGCAACAAACCGTTCCGTCATCCGCTGGATATCGTTTCGGTCGGCGATGTCATCGAAGTTGTCATCCTGACGGTAGACGCCGCCCGTAACCGAATCGGATTGAGCCTGAAACAGGTACCCAAAAACTAGCGCACATATGTCAACGAGCCGGGAGCTGATGTTCCGGCTCGTTTTTTTGCAAAGGAAAATGTCTGCCGCAACACGAACATAATTTAAGAGAAAACCATATATGGGTGAAAAAATGAACCAACTACATGATCCGCGCAACTGGGATAACGATTTAATCCGTTGGAAAAAACAACGCGTTCTAATCTGGGCCACGATTGCCATTGCATTTCTGACCGGATATTTCCATCGGACCGTCATTGGAGTTGTTGCCGACAGACTGATGCAGGACTTTGCCATCGAGCGGGCCACCGACCTCGGCATCCTGGCCTCGATTTATTTTTGGACTTATGCCGCTCTGCAAATTCCTGCCGGAGTATTCGCCGACTGGTTTGGACCACGTCGAGTGATTAGCCTGGCCTTATTGATTTCTGCCGTCGGCGCATTGCTGTTCGCTTATGCCGACAGCCTCGCCACATTGTACTGGGCCCGTTTCATTACAACCGTCGGTATTGGCGTCATTTTTGTCAGTCTGATCAAAATCCAGTCCAATTGGTTCCGGGCCCGAGAATTTGCAACCATGTCCGGGTTGATCGTTTTGATCGGCAATTCTGGGTCCCTGTTATCGGCTTCACCGATGGCGTTCATCGTAGAATCCTGGGGCTGGCGGACCGCATTTCAACTGATTGGCGTCTATTCTTTATTGATGGCGCTAATCTGTTGGCTGGTCGTGCGCAACCGACCGGAAGACTGCGGACTGCCAAGCATGAATCAAATAGAGATCCGGGAAGGACACCCTCCTATACCATGGGGCGATCACAACCTTTGCATTAGCGAATGCATTAATAGCGTGTTGCAGAATCCACGAACCTGGCCGCCGGTAATCGCCGCAACCACTTTATATGGAGTCTACATGGCTCTCCTCGGGGTCTGGTGGGTTCCCTATCTGATGCAGGTTCATCAGATTCCCCGCGTGGAGGCTTCGCACCATGTTTTCTTGATGGTGATCGGCAACATGATTGGTGCGCCGCTGCTCGGTTTCTTGTCAGACCGCATCTACTGTCGGCGTTGGCCCTATGTAGGATCGGCGCTGCTCTTTGCTTCAGCCGTGTTATTGCTGTGTTTCGCTATTGGCGCCAAAGCGTCGTTGCTGACATTGTACCTGATTGCGCTTATGCTTGGCCTGGGCATTTCCGGCCTGACCCTGACCATTGCCTGTGTAAAAGAAGTCAATCCGCCGCAGGCGACGGGAATTGCCGCTGGCATCACCAACAGCGGCCCGTTCATCGGTGCGGCGCTTATGCAGCCAGCGTTCGGTTGGGTACTGGATCGGAACTGGGCTGGCCTTAGCGAAAACGGTATAAAAATCTACCCGCCAGTCGCCTACGAAAATGCGTTCTTGCTTTGCCTCTTTGTCCTAACCGTCGGGCTAATCGCTACTTTTTTCATCCACGAAAACCGTTGCAGCCGGTAGTTTCACTCCTGGAGTTTACCGCATCCTCCTCCACCACTTGCCGTCTTAAACAAAGCCCCGGCACAGCAAACAATATGACGTATACGCCGGAGGAACCGGCGTCGAAAGAAATTATCTCGCCCCAGGCGTCGGTTTGGTCAGGATAGTCTCGTTGAAAGAACCAAAAGCAACCACAGGAACTACCTGGTATGAAGTGCAGAAAATCGAACGGATTGACCTGACGCAAGCAAAGCAAATCGTCGTAACCCCGCTTTCACGTTAACTGCAATAATCAGGCAAGCGAATTACGAAGTGTCGCTGCTTTCGTCAGACGCCTTTGTTTCATCAACCATTGCCGGACAATAATCAAGACAGGAACGGTAGCGGCTTGTCCAGCCTCCATTCCTGCCTTTTTTCTTACAGCTTCCCCGTCAAACTTACTCCACAATCACCGAAACACCATCCGGAATCACCGTAACCATGGCATTTTTACCTACGATCGCTTCGGCCATCTCCATCGCTTCCGCCATTGTATGCGCCGCCTTGAAGCACAAGTTTCCGATTACCTCATGGTCGCATTGGTCACTGACAACGATGGTCGGATGTTTCAACTGAATCCGGGCGGCAATCTGCGCTTCCCATTGGTCGGCCACAGTCGCCTCACGGCCAATCTGCATGATCTTGCACATCACTTCGGATGCCCCTTCCTTCGCCTGCAGGAACCAGTCATAAAAGGCCTGTCCGCCATGCCCATCATTGC
>JBGSKE010000223.1:0-7731 GCA_041741355.1 Negativicutes bacterium
GAAGAACATCTGAAACGCAATAGTCTGAAAGTGCAAAACGTGGATATCATTTGGGAGACCAAAAAACGGATTCGCGCCCAGTTTGATATTATTACAAATTTCCTGATGATTATGGCGGTGTTGCTGGCGATTGTCGGCGCACTCGGTTTGACGGGGACGATGGGAATCAATGTGCTTGAGCGGACGCGAGAGATTGGCGTGATGCGGGCCATTGGCGCCTCCAGCGTGCACGTGGGGATGGTTTTTGTTGTCGAAGCGCTTTGTATTGGCATCTTGAGCTGGTTGGCCGGCGTGCTGCTGGCGCTGCCTGTCGCCGCCTTGCTCAGCTATCAGGTGGGAGTTTTATTTTTGGAAACACCGCTGACCTTCACGTTCAGCTTTTTGGGCATGGCAATTTGGTTTGGTCTGGCGGCGGTTTTGTCTGCCGCGGCAAGTCTGGTTCCGGCCTGGAATGCGACGCGCCTGAGTGTCAGGGATGTATTGAGCTATGAATAGGGATTGCAAGGGGAGAGAGAAGATATGATAGGTTGGCTGAAAAACCACCGGTTGATTTCGCTGCTGTTGCTGGCAGGCGTGGCGGGACTGGCTTGGTGGGGTTGGAACGGGCATAAAGAAGATAAGAAAAACATTCCGCCCGTGAAGGCGGATGGTCGGATTTTGGCTGAGGGAATCGTCTACCCGGTCCGATATGCGCAGATGGTCATGCCGGTAGATGGCATGGTGGGCGAAATATTGGTCGGTGAAGGCGAGATGGTGAAGCAGGGACAGCCGCTGATCCGTCTGGTCAGGCAAGATTACCAGGCCAGGTTGGGCAGCGCCGGAGCAGATGTGGCCCGCGCCGCAGCTGCGGTGGAACAGGCGGAAGTGAATCTGGCCGATGCCGAGCGGGAATTTAACCGGCAGCAAAAATTGCAGGCGGCCGGCGCCACGTCCCGTCAACAGCTGGATCAAGCCAGGACGGCGGTTGAACGCTATCGGGCGGCGCTCTCGCAAGTGCAAGCCGAACTGATGACGCAGCGCAGCAAAAGAACCGAAGCGGAAGGTCTGTTGGACAAGACGGAACTCAGAGCTCCGATGTCTGGCACAGTAGCCTTTTTGGACGTGAAAGTCGGCGAGCATGCCCTGCTAGGGACCGTATTGGTGCGAATTGCTGATGAATCGGCCTGGGTGGTCCGTAGCGACGACCTGACCGAACTCGTCATCGCCAAAGTGCGGGTCGGCGATTCGGTCAGTCTGTCCTTCGATGGCATCCCCGGGCTGGAGATACCCGGCAAAGTGAAAAGCATTCGGTCGTATGGAGAGAAAAAAAGAGGCGACATCACCTATACGGTGACCATCGCCCCGGAGCGCTGGGATGAAAGGCTGCGCTGGATGATGACGAGTCAGATTGCGATCGTGCCGAAAATGTAGTTGCTACTTTTATGCTGCGGTATATTCCGTTGACAGTTGCCCCAAGTTCTCGGCGTAGTTTTACGGCATTCTTTCCATAAACGCCTGGACGCGAGTGCGGATTTGTTCGGCATCGCCTTGCGAATAATCGGTTTCGATCTGCAGAAAGGGGATGCCGCTCTTTTCCTTCAGGTAATCCTGCAAGATTCTGCTTTCAACATTATAGGTATGGCAACCCTGCCAGACAATATCCACAACCCCGTCCGCTTTGAAGTCGCGGCAAATTTGCTCGACGAGTTCCAGACGACGCGGGTTGGGGCTCATACAGGAACAGGGGGTATTCAGGTATTTTTCGGCAATAGCTTCAAGTGCGGGTTTTGTTTCATCCACAGGATTGGTAAACTGCTTCATGCCGGCGCAGTTCTCGATATAGACCAGCGCGCCGCCATTTTCTTCGATGATTTTCAGCACTTTTTCCGCTCCGAGCCCGGTGGGAACCCCCGTCACTACGATTCGTTTGGCTCCTTTGGCCAACGCGCCTTTTCCGCAGGCCACACGCTCCTTCAGTTCGCTGATCAAGTCGCGGACTTGCTGCGCGAATTCAGGGCGGTCAAAGACGAAATTTCTCGCCCACAGTACTTTGAGCATATCCTGACCACTCAACGGTACTGGATCATATTTCATGAAATCGGCCAATTCCATGATCAGCTTCCGCTCATCATTCAGCTCTTTGATGGCGGTGCTGAGCTTGTCTTCAGAAATTTGCACCTGGAAGGTTTGCTCCAACATTCTAACAAGCTCTTTTACCGATTCCAGCCAGTATGCCTGATCCTGAGCAGAATCGTATCCCTGGGGCAGCTTCATCACATGCAGCGGTTTGAACTTTGCCATATGTTCAAACATTTTCTTTTTTCCGTCGCAGGTGGTTTCGCCAACGATCAGGTCTGAGTGCAGAAAAAACGGACATTTGTCAGTAACCGCAAAACCATAGGAAGACTTGATCAATGGACAGAAATTGCGCGGCAACGTTTTTTCTCCGTCGGCGATGGGCTCTTCCTTCGTCGCGCAAAGTGCGACCGGGATGGCGTCTGCCGCCATGGCAATTTCTTGGGGCGCATACATGCAATAATAACCGACGACTTTCTTTCCTTCTTCTTTGAGCTGCTTCAAGGAAGCTCCGGCATGCGGGATTGCCATGTCAAAATGGGCCATGGCTTGCGGACGTGTAAGTGTCATTCGATATTCCTCCCGTTTTTGTAATCCTCCCAGGCAAATAAAGCGGCGCCAATAGCTCCGGCAAAGACTGCGTTCTCCGGCACAATCACCGGTGCATTCAGCGTTTTCGCCAATTGCGCCTGCAGCAATCCGTGCATGGATACGCCGCCGGTCAGAACGATCGGCGATGTTGGGTCGATTCGCGCCGCCATGGAAGCAATTCGTGTAGAAATCGACTGGTAGAGGCCGTTGACAATGGCGGTTCGCGTTCTGCCCCGGTTCAGCAGGCCAATGACTTCCGACTCGGCAAAAACTGCGCACATCGCATTGATTGGACACGCTTCCTCCGCCGGGTTTGGCTGCATGTTGGCCATATCAGCCAGATCCAGTTCGAGTGCATGGGCCATCACCTGCAGAAACCGGCCCGTACCCGCCGCACACTTGTCGTTCATGATAAAATCGGCAACATGTCCGTATTCTTCGGTCCGGATCGCTTTGGAGTCCTGTCCGCCGACGTCGATCACCGTGCGGACTTCGGGATATAGATGGGCCGCCCCTTTGGCGTGGCAGGTAATTTCCGTGACTGTTCTGGTTAACCCGGTTGCGCCGACTCGCCCGTAACCGGTGCCGCAAACGTGTTTAATGCATCCGGGATCAATCCGCCACTCGCGCGCCGCCGATTCCAACATAGTCGCCGCCGTATTTCGCGTATCCCAGCCGGCTGGTCCGCGCCAATAGTTAAATTGTTCCCCATCATATAGCGCCAATTTTATTGCGGTGGAACCTAAATCAAGACCAGCTACAACTTTTTCCACAAGTATCCTCGCATATGCAAAATCTATTATCATTATAGATTATTTGTATTATCCGTACAATAACCATTCGCGTTGGCAATATTGATTTATCCGGATCGATTGAAAGCGACGCTCGGGTTTATTTTGATTGAAAATGACATAGCACTGTTATAGACTATATTTATAAACAGTAAATGGTGTGCGAGCGACCACCGACGCGATGATAAAGAAATAATTGTTCGATAAGGAGAATGACGATGAAACAGATTTTGGATGCACGAGGGAAAAATTGTCCGATCCCTGTCATTGAAACGCAAAAGGCGCTGGTAAAGCTGAAGGCTGGCGAAATGCTCGAAGTCGCTGTAGATAATCAGATCGCCGTACAGAATCTTACCAAAATGGCAAACCAGAAAAAACTGTCGTTTTCCGCTGAAACCATCAGCGAAAATCATTACGTTGTGACTTTTACGATGAATGGCAGCGAAACGGTAAATTCAGGCGAAAATCCTGACGCTGCGGTTTGTGCGCCGGTCGACAAGGGAAATAACATTGTTGTTGCTCTTGCCTCGGATGAAATGGGAATTGGCGATGAAAAGTTAGGCCATATTCTGATGAAGGGTTTTGTTTATGCATTAACCGAGCGTGAGCAACTGCCGCAGACTGTGTTGCTGTATAATCGGGGCGCGTTTTTGTCGGTGGAAGGTTCGCAGTCGTTGGCGGACCTGAAATTGTTGGAAACGCAAGGCGTAGAAATTTTGACCTGCGGTACTTGTCTGAATCACTATGGCCTATCGGATAAGCTCGGGGTTGGCTCTGCGACCAACATGTACGCTATTGCGGAAAAGATGATGCAGGCCTCGCTTATCATAAAACCATGAAATGAGAGAAAATAAGTTATGATTTATCTGGATCATGCAGCGACTTCCTTTCATAAACCGCCGGAAGTGGCAGCAGCTGTTTTTTCTGCTTTGCAGAACGGAACCGGCAACAGCGGACGTGGCGCGCATGGGGCGACGCTGGATGCAAGTCGCGTTGTGCATAGAACCAGGGAAAAAATTTCACGGCTGTTTCGATCTGGAGACCCGGCGCGGGTCGTGTTTACGACCAATGCCACCGAGAGCTTGAATATTGCGGTACAAGGCCTGCTGAAACCGGGCGACCACTGTATTAGCACAGAACTTGAGCATAATAGCGTGTTAAGGCCCCTTTTTCTGATGGAGGAACGCGGGGTTCAACTCGGTTTTTTACCGGCGGACGCCAAAGGAAATATTGTAACGGCAGCGATTGCGGCGTCGATTCGCGAAAATACACGGGCTGTGGTTTTGTCGCATGCTTCCAATGTGCTGGGGAATATCCGCGATATTGAACAGGTTGCGGCAGTTTGCCGAGAAAGCGGGATTTTGTTCATTCTCGACGCTGCCCAGACTGCGGGCTTGCTGCCAATTAATATGGCGCAAAGCGGTATCTCGGCAGTTTGCTGTTCGGGGCATAAAAGCCTGTTAGGTCCCCAGGGGACAGGGGTTTTGTGTCTGGCCGCCGGGGTGCAGCCTGATCCGCTTAAAGTGGGCGGCAGCGGCGTGGATAGCTTTTCGCGCAGGATGCCGGACGCCCTGCCGGCGGCGCTAGAGGCGGGGACTCTCAATACCCATGGGTTGGCCGGGCTGTGTGCGGCCTGCGATTATCTGGAACACTACGGCGTGGCGCGAATCTTCGCCGAATCGAGCCGGCTGGCCAATAAATTCATCGCCGAAGTACAGGACATCGACGAAATCATTGTTTATGGCGATATGGCAGCGAGAGTCAGAACACCGGTGGTGGCGCTCAATATCGCATCCTGCGATTCGGCTGAAGTAGCGGATGAGTTGTTTGAGCGGTTTGGCATAGCAACCAGAGCTGGAGCGCATTGCGCACCGGGTGTGCACAGGTTGTACGGCACTGAGCGGCAGGGAATGGTGCGGTTCAGTTTCTCGCATTTCAACACGGACTGCGAGGTTGATCAGGCAATCAGCGCGCTGAAAGTGCTGGCGGAGGAAACTCGATGAGAATAAAAGCATTACAGTGCGTCGTCACGTTCCGTTCTACTACGGATGCGATGGAATTTGAAGCAAGGGCGGCCGCGTTTGGCCTGAGCGGTCGAATCATTCCCTTGCCGCCGGTGATTGACGCCGGCTGTGGTCTGGCCTGGAAAGAAGACGAAGCGAATACCGGTTTGGTTGAAAAAATGCTGGCGGCAGGGCAACTGAGCTACGATAAAATATGCCATGTGATGATTTAAGCCGGAACGGGTGCGTGATCCTCGTCCGGCTTAAATCTTTTGACTAACGAATAATTGTTATTGACATAATTTCGGAATGTTAGTTATAATATACATACCCCCCCTGGAGGGGTGGTGGTAATCGGAACGGAAAGGAAATGGTACGGCAATGAAAACCTATTATACCGAAGGCGTATGTTCTACGGAAATAAATTTTGCTACAGAAGACGGCATACTTACCTACGTAAAGTTTGAGGGCGGCTGCGATGGCAACCTGAAAGCAATCGGCGCACTGGTCAAGGGGATGCGGATCGAAGATGTGATTGAAAAATTAAAAGGGATTACTTGCGAAAGCAATCCTACTTCCTGTGCGGATCAGTTGGCCAGGGCGTTGGAACTCGAACGATAGCGTCAAGATAAAATGAGATCCAAGAAAAAACGAGGAGGAGGCGGCAGCATGGAAATGAACAAAGAACCAGGGAGCTGGAATCCTTATCTGGCCGGGGCGCTGGCCGGACTAGTCTCAATCGGTTCCGTGTGGTTTACCGGCAAGTATTTTGGCGCATCAACGACGTTTGTCCGAGGCGCGGGGTATCTGGAAAAAGCGATTGATCCAGGCTATATGGCAAAACTGGAGTATCTGGTCAAGAACAAGCCGATGATCGACTGGCAGTGGATGTTTGTGGTCGGCATCTTGATCGGCGCATTCATTGCGGCGATTTCGTCCGGCGGTTTCCGCTTGCAGTTGGTGCCCGATATGTGGCGCGAGCGGTTTGGCGATAGTGTGGCCAAGCGTGGAGTAGTGGCGTTTGTTGGCGGAGTGATCGCCATGTTCGGCGCGAGATTGGCTGATGGTTGTCCCAGCGGTCATGGCCTCAGCGGGTCGATGCAGCTGGCGGTGAGCGGCTTTGTGGCATTGGTGTTCTTCTTTGTCGGCGGCATGATTATGACCCGCATCCTTTACGGAGGAGGTAAAAGACAATGACTATGGATTTGATGTACGGGCTGGTTACCGGTGTGTTGTTTGGCTTTTTGCTGCAAAAAGGCGGCGTGCTTCGCTATGATAAGCAGATTGGCGCGCTACGCCTGCTAGATATGACGATAATAAAATTCATGCTGAGCGCGATTGTCGTTGGCATGGTGGGGACCTATGCGCTGGTGGACCTGGGCATGGCGAAACTGTCGATCAAGCCGATGATCGTCGGCGCAGTGGTGCTGGGCGGTCTGATTTTTGGTCTGGGCTGGGGCCTTTTGGGCTACTGCCCGGGAACCTCGCTAGGTGCGGTCGGCGAAGGCCGGTTGGATGGCGTGTGGGGAATTCTCGGCATGATTGCCGGTGCGATGCTGTATGCGGAAATGTATCCGCTGATGAAGCTGACAGCGCTGAAATGGGGCGTGTTCGGCAAGATCACGTTGCCGCAGCTGCTGGGCGTCAATCACTGGCTGGTGATTATTCCGTTTGTCATTGGTAGTGTGTTTTTGCTCCGCTACCTGGAGAAGAAAGGACTGTAATGTGTTGTAGGCAGGCTTGACAGAAAAAGCAATAAGAGCAAAATAAAACCTATTGAGTGGAGAGGCTGACTCTTAATCAGTATTGTTGCGAGAAATAATTAAAAAACAGGGCTGTGCACAGGCAGGCTCTGTTTTTTTTGTTGTACGCCCGGCAACACCAATGTCATGATCGCGCAAATTGCCAGCAAGATTTTTGCGGTTTCCAAAGTCATTTCGCGACTCTATGACTTTGCCTGGGTCGCGATTTTGCTGGCCCATGGCTACCCGCTGCAGGATTCCCTGTTTGAATTTGCCTCGGCGATTGGCACGGTTGGCCTGTCGGTGGGTTTAACTGCCGCAGATTCGCCGCCGCTTGTTTTGTGGACGGAAAGCATCGGCATGTTTATCGGTCGGCTGGAGATTTATGTGTTTTTTGTAGCCGTAATAAAACTGTATAAAGACGCGAAGCATGGTTTGGAGCGATGATTATTTTCTATCCTTAAGCCGTTCGCCGATAAAGGTTGAACCCAATATAAAAACCCCGCCGACAATTTGCAGAGGGGTTAACACCTCGCCAACGACGATTAC
>JBGSKE010000224.1:0-1997 GCA_041741355.1 Negativicutes bacterium
CAGGTCAAGCATTTGCCTCCAGCTTCCTTCAGATTCCGCCTCGCGGCGGACACCCTTGCTCTTGGCTAACGGTTGGCGCTCGCCAGCCCCCGTTCGGAACTTTCATCCTATAGATGACGCCCATGCCGGGCGTACAACCAACAAATAGGGATGATGTCATTTTAACCGACATCATCCCTGCTGACTTTCTGCGATCTGTACTTTAAACCCTACCATCCTTCCTATGCGCGGACCAGCTTGACCTGGGTATCGTAGAACACGATACTGCCGCCGATCACGTCCTGCAGCCCGGTGTTCTTGACTAGCGGATCGGCCTGCATCACGGCATTGGCATGGATGCCCTTGCCGCGCCGCGCGTCGCCCTTGATCACCTGACCGTCGATCGAAACATCGCGCGAACCGCTGGCGAAGTGGCCGCTGCCGAGGCTAAAGTCGACCACGCCGGGCCGGATGCCTTCGGTGACCTGAAGTTTGCCGGCAATCGGCATGTCGCCAAGTGCGCCCAGTTTCCAAACACCGTCGGGATTGCTGGCCGAGACCACTTTCACCCGGTCGCCGTCTTTGAAGCCGAGCCGTTTGGCATCGATTGGATTGATCTTCAGCCCGTTCTCCGGCTCCAGCGCCAGCAGCCAGTATGACCCGTTGGTCCGCGATTTGGTGTGCTGGATCGTCTTGCCGGTGAGCAGGGTCAGGTCATAACCGCCGGCCGAATCATCGACTTTCTTGCCGCTGCAGTCGGTGACATCGGGAACATAGGTGGCAATCCCGTTGTAGTACTGGCCGTTCATCGCATTGCGGGTCATGGCGGTCTTTTCACAGTACATGCTGGCATAGTTTCCATATTTGTTTTTCACTTTTGTGCCGTCCCAGGCTGCCGCATGCTCCTCGAACCGGCCGCCGCGATTCAACACATAAATGACTTTGCGCCAGAACTTTTCGCCGCCGCAGGCCGCTTTCCAGCGTTCCGGGTCAAACACCGTTTTCGGCAGATGCTTGCGCGCCTCCATGAAGATCTTGACCTCTTCGTCATCGGCATCCGGTACCGCCTTGCCATCGGTGGCGATATTGGCGACCTGTTTCAGGTAATGGTGATCGAAATGGGACAAGGCGACGCCCTTGTCGAAGCCGTCCGGACCAAAGCCCGGCAGGTTCATTTTTTCCGCCAGCGCCAGTAACAAGGCTTCAATGGAGCAAGGCATCTCCTGACCGAATACCTTGACTGTCTCGGTGAGCGGAATCGCCGCCGGTTGACGAACCGGCTGGACCTTGAACGGGATATTCGGATGCGAGCCATGGAACTCCCAGCGCTCCAGATAGGTCAGGTCGGGGAAGATGTAGTCTGCGTACAATGATGTCTCACCGACCATGATGTCGGACGAAATCACCAGCGGCAGTTTCTTGGGATCGGATAGCGCATCGATAATCCCCTGCCCCGACGGTACCGAGTAAATCGCCGAGTTCATGTACATGATCAGGCATTTCAGCTGATACGGATACTGGTCGCCAGCCGAGGTCGCCACTTCCTGATGAATGTCGCTGGCCAGCGGGAACCAGGCCCGTTTGGCCGGATAGCCATTAAAAATTGTGGTGTCTTCGTACTTGGTTCCTGCCCGGATGATGTTCAAACCAAAGCCTGTCATTTTTTTCGGATGCTTGTTGACGTTATAGGCCTGTCCGGCTTTTTCACCACGATGATTAAAGGTCGACAGCTTGATGAAGCCGCCTCGGTAGTCTAGGTTGCCGATCAGCAGGTTCAGCGTGTTCCAGGCCAGCACGTTGTAGTAGCCGCTGGTATGTTGGGAAACACCGCGATGAATGTCGACCACCGCTTTTTTGCCGTGACTGGTGAACTCGCGGGCCAATTCTTCTATGTCGGTTGGTTTCACGCCGGCTTCCTTGGCCCATTCGCCTAGATTCTTCGCAGCCGCTTCGTCCAGCAGTATCTGCAGCGCCGTCTTGACTTTGATGCCATTGACTTCGCCCTGGAAGAACAAGTC
>JBGSKE010000225.1:0-3297 GCA_041741355.1 Negativicutes bacterium
CCCGTCCCATGCCGGTATCCAGTTTGATCATGACGCGGGCGCGCATTCTTTTTTGCACAGCGACGCGATGGAAAGCCTGCAGGCTTTCCGGCGATGAGACCGCCGCGATTAGTCCGTGGTCGACAAACAAGGCGGCCTGCTCCGGCAAAGACATGCCAAGAACCAGAATTGGCGCCTGAAACTCGGCGGCACGGAGCTCGATTCCCTCCTCTGGGATTGCTACAGCTAGCCAGTCGGCGCCGGAACCCAGGGCGATCCGACTGACCGGGATAGCGCCGTGGCCGTAAGCATTGGCTTTCACCACTGCAATGAACCGAGTGGATGCGGGCAAATGACTCCTGATTTGTCGGACATTATGTCGCAATGCCGACAGATTGATGATGGCTTTTGTAGGTCGCAACAAAAATCGCCTCACTTTCATTCTCTAACAATATTAGCCATACTGATTGGTTTTTCCTTGTGCGGCGCATCGTTTTTTATTTTGTGGTATACTACTTTTTAGAAAACCCGGCAAAGGCAGGTGCCTGTATTGCAGAACTATTCCAGCCAGTCGCCAGAGGCTACACGGGCTTTTGCCCGCAAGTTGGGCGAGCGGCTACAAATCGGCGATGTCGTCCTATTGCAGGGCGGGCTCGGCGCTGGAAAAACAGAGTTTGCCAAAGGGATAGCTGAAGGCTTTGGTGTAACCGAACCGGTAACCAGCCCGACCTTTGCATTAATGAATATTTACCAGGGAAGGGCGCCACTCTATCATTTTGACCTGTATCGTCTGAACCGCCCGGAACAGCTGTTTGAAATCGGCTTTGACGAGTTTGTCGGCGGCGATGGCGTGGCGCTGGTGGAGTGGCCTGATTTGTTTGCGGTGGAAATGCCGGACGACTATTTGCAAGTTGTTATCAGTCCCGGCACTGGTCTGACAGAGCGAACCATTCAGGTGGAGCCGAAAGGCAACCGTTTCGTAAAACGGTGGGAAGGGAGCGAACCGATCTGATTCTGGCGATAGAGACGGCGACGCCGGTCTGTGGCGTAGCCTTGGTCAAAGCAGGCCAAGTATTAGCGGAAATCAATATACAAACAGGCAACACCCATTCCGAACGACTGATGCCGCAGGTTGAACGGTTGTTTTCGCTTGCCGGCGCAGCGCCGGCCGAGGTGGCGGCATTGGCCGTCAGTATCGGACCGGGTTCATTCACTGGGCTAAGGATCGGCCTGACAACCGCAAAAACGCTGGCCTATGTCTGGGGAAAGCAGATCGTCGGCGTGCCCACGTTGGAGGCGCTGGCGTATGGTTGTCCGTGTGCTGACGGCTGGGTTTCGGCTATGCTGGACGCACAGAAAGGGCGAGTGTACCAAGCGACCTACCGATGGCGGGCCGGGGTGCTGAATGAAGTCTGGCCGGTGCGAATTGTTGCGGCAGAACAGGCGTTTGCCGAATTGCTGAATCTGGTGGAACCGGTAATGGTGGTCGGCGAATCGGTGCGTGAATACGGCGAATTGATTGCGGCAACGCAGGGAAAGGTTGTTGCAGCGCCGGAACAATCGCTGATGCCGCGGGCAGCTGCGGTGGGCGTGCTGGGCTTTGCCCGATGGCAACAAGGGCTGGCGATGCCGCCGATGGAATTGAATCCTTTATATATCAGACGGGCAGAAGCGGAAGAGCTGTGGGAACGCCGCTGCCAGGCGCAGTTATGAGCGGTGTTTTCAGTGTACGCCCGATGACTTTGGACGATCTGGATGGCGTAATGGCTGTTGAACAGGAATCTTTTCTCACTCCATGGTCCCGGTCCGCTTTTGAAGAGGAATTGGTCAAGAATCGCCTGGCGCTTTATCTGGTGGCGTTTGATGCTGAATCCATTGTTGGCTATGCCGGAACCTGGCTGGTGATCAACGAGGCGCATGTTACGAATGTGGCTGTGCATGCCGCTCGACGCCGCGAAGGGATTGGTCGGCTGTTGATGGAAGCGCTGATGCAAATGGCCCGCGATGCAGGGATGGAGTCGATGACGCTGGAAGTGCGGGTCAGCAACGAAGCGGCTAAAACATTGTATCAACAGCTGGGCTTTGTTTCGGCCGGCATTCGCAAAAATTACTATTCCGAAACCAAGGAGGACGCGTTGATTTTGTGGCGTGAACAGTTATGAGCGTAGTGGTGCTGGGGCTTGAAACGAGCTGCGACGAAACATCGGCCGCCGTGGTAGTGGACGGACGCAAGATATTGTCCAATGTGATTGCTTCGCAGATCCCGGTGCATCAGAAGTATGGCGGAGTCGTGCCCGAACTGGCGTCGCGTCGTCATGTCGAAGATGTGATTCCGGTGATTGACCAGGCATTGTCGATGGCAGGGGTCGGATTGTCCGACCTCGACGCCGTCGGGGTGACCTATGGCCCGGGATTGGTCGGCGCACTGCTGGTCGGTGTCGCAGCTGCCAAAGCACTGGCATTTTCGGCCGCAATCCCGCTGATCGGCGTGCATCATCTGGAAGGCCACATGTTTGCGCCGCTACTCACTCATCCGGAACTCGCGCCGCCGTTTGTCGCGCTAATCGTGTCCGGTGGACACACTGCGCTGGTTCATGTGCGGGACTATTCTTCCTTTCAGCTATTAGGACAGACGCGGGACGATGCGGCCGGTGAAGCCTTCGACAAGGTTGCTCGGGTGTTGGAATTGCCATATCCCGGTGGTCCGCATGTGGAATCGTTGGCAGCAGTCGGCAATCCGGCGGCGATTCGATTTCCCCGCTCTTTTTCCGGCGATGGAACCTTTGAATTCAGTTTCAGTGGTTTGAAGTCGGCGGTGATCAATACGCTGCACACAGCTTCGCAGCGGAATGAAACTGTGATAGCTGCCGATGTGGCGGCGTCCTTTCAGGCTGCTGTTGTAGATATCCTGGCGGAAAAGGCGGTGCAGGCGATGCAACATCGCGAAGTTTCATCGTTGGTGCTGTCAGGCGGCGTCGCGGCCAATGGAGCCTTGCGACGAGAGCTTGAGCGGCGGTGCCGGTTGGCGGGCGGTCAGTTCTATTGCCCTGACACAATTTTATGTACAGACAATGCCGCGATGATTGGCTGTCGGGCGTATTACCAACTGCAAGCCGGAGACATTGCCGACCTGAGTTTGAATGCAATCCCCAGTCTGCCGCTCGGTGGAAAACCTTAAACCGATCATGTGGATAGTCTATACAGAGACGTTTTAAAGCCTGAAAAACAGCAACCAGAACCTGTGGATAAAGTTGTTGATACTGTGGATAAGTCGGGGATAATCCGTGGAAAGAATATTTTGCGAGGAGCGAGAGTTGC
>JBGSKE010000226.1:0-2474 GCA_041741355.1 Negativicutes bacterium
GGGGAAAACTCCACGGATACCTCCACCGTCGATACTTAAAATCCGAAATGTTTCCTGTTTCAAATTCTGATCCTCCGATCTATTATTTTTTCAGGCTACTCAGGAGGATTTTGCGTGGAGATCGTCGAATGAAACATAAACTCCATGTGAAACTAGAGCACCTCTCGCAAAGGCACTTTAGCAATATCCTCGTTGGGGTGACACACGCAAGAAAGAAAATAGTTGGTTTCCCGAACACCATCGTTGACAGACGATGGTGTTCAACTTTTTTGTTCATGGTCTGCTATAGGAATCCCCCCTTCAAATCATCAGCGCACTCTAACTCAATAGTGAACCTGACCCGCATCCCGAATCCGCTGCACCACCGATTGCGCCAACAACTTCACCATCTGCGGATCGTTACTGACCTGGGCAAAAAATTGCGCCCGATCATCCCCGGATGAAAGCATTCCGTCGACAAATATTTTGCCGATTCGGTCCATCGCTTCGGCCTCATAGGCGCTGGGCGAGCTATCTCGCACGTTGCCGATCATCTCCTCGTCGGCGCTCAGCGTATCGATAATGGCCCGCAATTCCTCGGGCGCAGCGGCAAATCCGCCATATTTGGCGTTGATCCGCTCAATGATTTCATCCAGAAAAGCGCAGTTTTTTTCACGCACTCCCGCTGTCGTGCTAACCTTGTCCAATTTGTACACCGTCGAATCAGTCAGCAGTTTCTCGTCTTCCGTCGCTATTTCCGCCGAATACAGCACCAGTTCCACCAAGTCGGCTGCATTGATCGGGCCATCAGTATCCTTTTGATGCAAAACCTTGTACAACACATCCAAAAACACGGCCCAGCGCTTCATCGCTTCATCCCAGACGTTGTAAACGGTGGAAATATAGTAAAACAACTTGGTGAACTTGCCCACTTCAGCCACAAACAGCTTCTGGTTCTTGGCCGGTAACTGGCTAAAGCTTTGTTTAATTTTCGCCAGCAGCGCCGTCAATTCACCGGCATGCCGTTCGCTGTCCTGAATGAGCGCATAGGCCATGTCCGCATGTGTTGCGTCAAATACCTGATAGGCCAGTAATTGGTCCCGCTTGGCAAACAAGATATTGGGGTCCGTTTCGCTTTCCGTCGGCAAATACAGTTCTCCGCCGTAGTACTGCTCAAATGCCGCCTTGATGTCGGCGGTCCGATTGACAAAATCAAGCACAAAAGTGCGTTTCCCGCTGCTGGGCCGGTTGATGCGGGACAGGGTCTGTACGGCCTTTACCGCGCTGGCCAACTGCTTATCCACATAGAGAATGCTGAGCTTTGCTTCATCAAAGCCCGTTTGCAATTTATCCGCCACAATGATGATCCGAACCTCGTCATGGTTTTTAATCAAAATGCGGATATTATTCTTTTCGGCAAACTGTGCATTCATCATTTCTTCGGTGAACTTGACCCCGTCCAACTCAATCGTGCCGGTAAACGCGACCACTGATTTGAAAGGATAGCCGTGGCGCTCGATATAGCGGTCCACAGCCAGTTTGCAGCACACCGCGTGTTTGCGCGACGGCGTGATAATCATCGCTTTGGCCTTGCCTCCCAGCCAGCGCAGCCGCTTTGTGACAAAATCGTCCAGCGCAATTTCCATTTTGGTTCGCACCACTGCTTCCGAGCTGGTAATGTGGTGCAAAATCGCCGCAGCAGCCCGGCCGGAGTCGTATTCCGACCCGTCATCCTGCCTTTTGCGCAGTTCAAATTTTTGATTATATGTGGTGAAGCAATCCAGCGGATTCAGGATAAACCCTTCGTCGATGGCCTGTTTCATCGAGTATTTATGATAATAGGTTTTCCCCGCCTGGTTGCGTGTGCCAAACAGCTCGACCGTTTCGGTTTTGGGTGTCGCCGTAAAGGCGAAGTAGCTGACATTGGTTGTCGAACGGATACGCCCACCCTGCTGCAGCAAAATTTCCTGCCCGTCCTCCAGCGCCTCGTAGGCCTCATCAATCATGATCGAATCCTGGAGGGATTTGCCGGATAACGTCTCGGCCACCTTGGAAATGGTCTTGCCGGTCGTGGAGGAGTGGGCCTCATCGATGATAATCGCAAACTTTTTGTTCTGCTGGCTTTTCAGCTGGTCGATGATATAGGGGAATTTTTGCAGCGTCGTCACGATGATATAGCGACCAGCCCGCAAAGCAGCAAGCAGCTCGTCGGAGCTGTTTTCGATCCATTTCACTACGCCTTTGCCGCCGTCAAGCGTTGTAATCTCATTGCCCAGCTGACTGTCAATCACGTTGCGGTCGCTGATCACAATAACAGTATTGATTTCCGGGATATTCACCAGCCGTTTGGCGATCCAGGCGATGGTTTTGGTTTTGCCGCTGCCGGCGCTGTGCCACACCAAGTAACGCCCGCCGACGCCCTTGCCGCGCACATCCGCTTCCATTTTCAACACGGCGTCCAGTTGGTGATAGCGGGGAAAAATCATCGTGCCGTC
>JBGSKE010000227.1:0-3628 GCA_041741355.1 Negativicutes bacterium
CAATTCATTTACTTTTCTCAATCACAAACTTCCCTTGGCCTTATAATTAACCAGATCCACTCCGCATCAGACGCAAAGCCATCGCATATATTGGGGAGGCCGTTGATATGAAAAAACTATTAGCCACTCTGCTTGTTGTACTTTCTTTGGTAATGCTAACCTCTGCGGTCGCTTGGGCATCCGAAAAAATCGATCCAAATGACAAGGCAATTAGCGATACGACTGCCCTGATTGAAAAAAACCCAAAAGACGCAATCGCATATTATAAGCGTGGGAATGCTTATTTGAACAAAAATGATTTTGACGAAGCAATTGAAAATTTCAACAAAGCAATCGAACTCAACCCGAAATATACAGTTGCGCTACTTGACCGAGGCTATGTGTACGGCTCAAAAAAGAACCAATTTGATTTGTCCATCGCCGACTTCAGCGAAGCAATCAAAACGGACCCAAAATATGAATTAGCTTATGTCAATCGTGGTATTTCATACAGAAGATCAGGACAATTCCAGCTTGCTCTTGAAGACTATAACAAAGCCATTAAACTGAATCGTTTTTATGCCAAAGCCTATTACAATAAAGGGCTAACTTATGAAGCAATGGGAGCCTATGAAGAAGCCATCTCCACGTATAAAACTCTTATTCAGGTTATCTCGCAGGTTAACTCGCCGCAAGCTACAGAATGGATACAACAGGCCCAAGCAAGGCTACGAGTGCTTGGTGTGAACCAGTAACACGAGTATCAAAAGGGGCTGTCTCAATAACAAAATTGAGGCAGCTCTTTTCTTTGCGTCTAAAATACGAGAGGCAGGTTCCGAAGAACCTGCCTCTCGGTGTAAAATTAGACTGCAATGAAAAACTCTACACAACAAAATTTTATCCCAAAAACAACTTCATATCAATTGGTGTTGCCGCTCAACATGGAAATACTCATCCCGCAAAACGATTCCGTCCGGCTGCTAAGCGAAATCATGGATCAACTCGACTTTTCAGTCCTCTACAAAGCCTACTCGCGCAAAGGCAGAAAATCAGCCGTCTCGCCGCGAAATCTCTTTAAGATCATCGTTTACGGGTATATGAACAACCTGTACACCAGTCGTTCTCTTGAAAAGGCCTGCCGCCGGGATATCAATTTCATGTGGCTGCTCGAAGGGAAAAAAGCGCCGGATCATAACACCATTGGCCGCTTTCGCAGCCAGCGGGTCATGGCGGCAGCAGAAGGATTGTTTTACCAACTCGTCCAGTTACTCAAAGATCGCCGTGAAATCAGCTTTGAAAATTTGTTCGTCGACGGCACCAAAATCGAGGCAAATGCCAACAAATACAGCTTTGTCTGGCGAAAAACCACGGAGAAAAACGCGGTGAAACTGCAGGATAAGTTAACGCAGACTCTTTCATTAATCAGGGAAAGACATGAGCTTCCTGCGGCGAAAACAGCCCAGCCGCAGGAAACGCTGGCCCAGTTGCGCGAACGGCAAGAGCAACAAAACATCCCTTTGGTTCACGGAACAGGCAAGCGTAAAAGCCAACTGCAACGAGATATGGAACTACTGGAAGAACTGTGGCAGCGCCAGCGCAAATACAATGAGTATGAAGCTGTTTTCCAAGGCAGGAACAGTTTTTCTAAAACCGACCCAGACGCGACGTTTATGCATATGAAGGAAGACCACATGCGAAATGCGCAACTCAAGCCCGGTTATAACGTGCAGATTGGCGTTGAGGCCGAATATATCGTTGGTCTTGATCTCTCTTCGGAAAGATCCGATGCCTTGACGCTGGTCCCGCTGCTAAACAGAATGAAAAAACATTTACCGGGAAAACGACATCAAAACATCATCGCGGATGCAGGCTATGAAAGCGAAGAAAACTACAGTTATCTGGAAGGCGAAAGGCAAACCTGCTACATTAAGCCAATGAACTATGAAAAGGCCAAAACCAAAAGATACCAGAGCAACTTTCGCCTGCTGGAGAACATGGACTATGACAAAGAAAAGGACGAATACACCTGCCGTAATGGCAAGAAAGTGCGACCAGCGTCGGTAATCAAACGCAAATCAAAATCCGGCTATTGCAGTTTGGTTACGGTTTACGAGTGTGAAGACTGCAGCGAGTGCCCTCACAAATCTTTGTGTACGAAAACAGAAGGGAACCGCAAGTTCAGCATCTCTAAGAAATTTGGGCAGCAACGGGCCCAGTCCCGGCAGAATATTACGAGTCCGAAAGGAATCTTGCTGCGAATCAATCGCTCCATTCAAGTAGAAGGCGCGTTCGGCGTGTTGAAAGAAAATCATGGGTTCCGAAGATTTTTATTACGCGGCAAGCAAAACGTCAGGATAGAATTCTTGTTTTTGGCGATAGGCTACAACCTGAACAAGTTGCACAGTAAGACAGTGAAGCAGCGATGCGGACAATTACTGCATAAAACCAAGGTTGCATAGCAGGCAATAAAGGTACGGCAAACCACGGGGAACATCAACGCCCGAGCTTTGCTGTACCTTTGTTTTGTTAATTTGTTCATAAAGAAGTGTTAACGCCGTACTATAGGGAGAAACAAAGAAAAACGCAAAAAAAAAGCTGTCTCAAATAGGTCTAAAAAACCTATTGTGAGACAGCCCCGGCAAGTATCTTGAGCAATACTATTATGCATTAATCAATGCACGGACAAAAAAATGATTGCAAGCGCTCTATCTGTTCATGTTTAGCAGATTCTTTCGCTTGTAAATACTTAATATCACTCCGGTAGCTGTCAGATTTACTATCGTTTGTGAGCCGCCGAAGCTGACAAACGGAAGACTTACTGATGCAAAGGGGGCCAGCCCTAGCGACATCAGCACATGCCAGTAGAAATTGACGGCAAAGAAAACTGTAAGTCCAGCCACAACCATGCGCCCATACTGATCCTTGATCTGCCTCGCTGCGCGGACCAACACCAGCGTTATGGCACAACCTATAGCGATAGTGCCAGCACCTATCAGCAAGCCAAATTTCTGAACTAAGTAAACAAAGATGAAACCAGTGTGTAATTGTGTCGGAGCAACTTCCGGCATGGAAATGCTTTGCCCCCACAACTCTGAAATATCAAGAATATTTAGGAAGCTTAAATTACCTGTGACTATAGCTAGCTTAATCATAACTAGCCCAACTGGCATCAGCAAGAATCCGGTTATCCATTTCTTTGGTGCGCTGGACACAGCCATGAGGCCAACGAATATTAACGTATAAACCACTGCAAGATAACCGGCCCCGCTTATCATATAAAGGAAATTCGGAACGATCAAAAGCGAAGCGGCTTTTATTATCCATAATCGATTGCTCCAGTCTTTGCCGATGAAGATTCCTGCCAGGGCAAGCGTCAGAAAAAACGGCGTAATGCCGACATAGTTAATGAAAAGGCTATGGTTTTGACCACCGATTGAAACAGATCCCAAAGCAAAAAACGTTTTCCCATCCAGAGACGGACCTAACGCCAGGACGGCTAACCATAGTAGCATTGTTCCCACATAGAGGTGTGGAGTGTAGAAACGCAACTTTCTAAAATCATAATAGTGCAGCCAAAGCAACAACGAAGTTCCTATGCCAATAAACATCACGCTTTTGGCAAATAAATGTAGTGAACCCGTTGGCCCAA
>JBGSKE010000228.1:0-3761 GCA_041741355.1 Negativicutes bacterium
CATCAATGCATTGACCGCTATGGTGAAGCCGGTTGTTGCGGCGACTACTTTGCCAAAACCAACGTCGGCGCAAGTATTCACCAGTGGCAGGATGGTATTAACCGCGCCTTTGTTAAGGGTGTCCAAATGATTACCAACATATTTGTAAAACAATACTATGCACAGAAGTGTTCCGGCGAGAAGCGAGTACACAATGTCAATTTTAAAAACATTTAGAATAATTAGCAGTGCTGCCGGTGGAATAATCGATACCATCAATGAGGGCAATTCGACTTTATCCACATTGCCGATCGTTAAATTTTCAGGTTGTGAAAAGACTTCGCCGCGCAACTGTGTTTTTTTCAAAGCCCACTTAGTGTAGTACAAACCTAGGGCAGAACAGATGATGGATGAAACAACACCGATTAGCGGAGCTGCTGCTGCCGTGGTTCCCAAATACTTTGTTGGCATGATGTTTTGAATCGCTGGAGTGCCGGGAAACATCGTCATGGTAGCCGTCCCCAAGCCAAGCATGAAGGGCGCTAGGCAAAGATGCCAGGGTAAATTCATTTCTTTGAAAATCGGCAGAGCAATCGGGATCAACGCAAAAGCGACAACCCACAAATTTACGCCACCATAGGTCAGAATCGAAGTGATCAGCCATATTGCAACCAACATGGGAAAGGGCTTGTCTTTTCCAACTTTACCCATAATAGCAAGGGCGATTTTTTTAGCTGCGCCCGAATCATCCATGTATTTTGCAAACAAGGAAGCGCCTAAGAAAACCAGATAAAACCGTTTGGCGTAACTGATAAATCCGTCCATATACGGGCCATACAAGCTTTGCAAAACATCGAGTCCCGAGAACAGACAAACAATTACAGTTGCGATCGGAGCAAGCAGAATGATGTGCCAACCACGCAGAGCCAGAATGACAAGAACGGCCAAAGCAATAAGAATACCTGTTACGCTTAGATCCATTTAGTTTTTCCCTCCTGTTTTATTGGTTTTACATTAAACATAGGTTTGCGAAACTTTCAGCTGCCGGATCAGTTTTTTCATGAAATTTTTCTTGATATCGGACACTTTGTCGGGATCGTATCGGTAAAACCCTTCGCCACTCTTCACCCCCAGTTTTCCTTCGCTAACTTTTTGGCGCAGCAATGGGTTTGCACTTTGCGAGTTATCCATGGATTTGAGCAGGTTGTCCCCCACAATGCACCAAATATCCAGTCCACCAAAATCGGCTACTTCCAATTGCCCGGTTGTTGCATAACGGAAAGCAGGGCCGAATTTCAGCGCTCGGTCAATATCAGCGGCATCAGCTACCCCTTGTTCAATCAAGGAAAACACCTCGCGCGCGACTCCTTGCATAATCCGGTTGGCAACCAATCCGGGAACATCCTTCACGATGCGAACCGGTTGTTTTTTGATCGACAGGTATAGATCCTCAACTTCTTCATAGATTTCTTCCGGCATGTTGCCGAAGAAAGAGAGTTCGACCAGCGGAATCAAATGGGCGGGGTTGAACATGTGATTGACCATAATCCGCTTTTTGCGATCCTCGCTGATCTGCTCCATCATTTCGCCCAGCGGCAAGCTGGAGGTATTGCTGGCCAGGATTGTTTGGGCCGGGCACAATTCATCCAACTGTTTGAACAGGTTCTTCTTCAGCTCCAGATTTTCCGGCGCACATTCAATGACATAGTCGCGATCCTCAACCGTTTGTTTCAGATCGGTAAACAGTTTAACTTTGCCAAGGATTGCTGGCATTTCTGCTGTAGTGAGCAAACCTTCTTCCGCCAGCATCTCCAATTCTTCCGCCATCAAGCCTTTAGCCTTTTCCAGTGCTGCGGAATTGATGTCATACAAATTTACGTCATACCCATACATCGCAAAGGATTCGGCAATTCCATGCCCCATGGTTCCAGCGCCGATTATGCCGATTTTTCGAATCATATCTGTCGATCTCCTTATCAAGTAAAATTTTTCCGCTGCTAAAAACCGACTTTGTCGATTCCCTTTAGCCCCAAAATGGTCCGTGCTTCCGCCGGCGATGCGATATCTCTGCCAAGAGTATCCGCAACACTTCGTATCAGTGCCACTTGTTCGCTACTGGATTTGGCCAGAACGCCCGGCTTACTGAAAATATTGTCTTCCAGGCCGACCCGAACATTGCCGCCCATCGCCACAGCGGCAGTGGTCAGCGGCATTTGTCGCCGCCCGGCTGCGGCGCACGACCACTCAAATTCGCCGATTTGTTCCTTCGCCGTTTTGACTAAAAAGTTCAGATTGTCTATCGTAGCAGGGATGCCGCCCAGTATTCCCATGACAAACTGGATATAGACAGGTTTTTTTACAATGCCTTTCTTGATGAAAAATGCGATATTATTGATCATGCCTACGTCATATACTTCAAATTCCGGCAAGGTTCCCTGTTGGTTCATGGTTGTTACATAGTACTCCAGGCCTTTGAAGGTATTAGCGAATACCAAGTCGTACGTTCCCGACAGAAAGGGGATTTCCCAGTCATAGATCGGTTGTTTGAT
Organism: Negativicutes bacterium; assembly: GCA_041741355.1. Taxonomy (GTDB): domain Bacteria; phylum Bacillota; class Negativicutes; order UBA1444; family UBA1444; genus UBA1444. The sequence continues at coordinate 2,529 of JBGSKE010000228.1, forward strand.
TTTGTCGGCCGCCGGCGCTAACACAAAATTTACCGAGCCAGCATTGCACGAGGCGAGTTCCGGCTTGAACAACGATACCGGAGCAATCCTCTCCTCCAGCGTCATTCCCAGTTGTCCTCCGGTGGTAATGCAAATGACGATTTCTGAGCGTTTTTTGATTCCAGACACAATTTCAGCCATAAGGTTTAGATCGCTAGTCGGTCGGCCCGTCTCTGGATTGCGGGCATGGATATGGACTACGGCAGCGCCCGCCTCTCCTGCAGCAACCGCATCATCGATAATCTGTTCCGGAGTAATCGGCAAATACGGAGTCATGCTTGGAACGTGGACTGCGCCGGTAACCGCTGCGGTGATAATTAGTTTTTGCGCCATTTTTGATTCTCTCCTTTTTTTATTGAACGTATTGAACGAGAGGAAGCTTTGCGATTTTCCCTCTCACTTCTTTTTCACTATATTGCAATTTGCGTGCCAATGAAAAAACCCCCTATAACGCCTGTTTTTAGCCGTTAAAGGAGGTTTTTATGTAGTGATGTCGCTGCGCCAGTGTAGCGAAACAGCTACAAGATACCGTGCTTTTTCATTTTGGTATAGAGTACTGTGCGGTGAATGTTCAGTGCTTTTGCAGCGAGTGTTTTGTTACCATGTGCTTTGTCCAGAGCATTCTGGATAGCCTGTTTTTCGGCTATATTTCTTACGCGTTCCAGCCCGGCTGTTTTCCTGGCTTCGCTAGCAGAATCGCCAAGCAACCGCGGCATCAGATAGTCAAAGTGCGGGGAATCCAGTTCGCCGGATATAGCCATGACTGCCGCCCGTTCCATAACATGTTCGAGCTCGCGGATATTGCCCGGCCATTTATAGTCGGCAAATAGCCGAAGCATGTCTTCGCTGATTCCGGATATCCCCAATCCATGATTGGCATTGATCTTCTTGATAAAATGAAATACTAGTTCGCGAATATCCTCATTGCGTTCACGCAACGCCGGAATAGCAACTTCCACAACATTGATCCGGTAAAACAGATCTTCGCGGAATTCACCATTACTAACCAGTTCTTGCATATTGCGATTTGTCGTACAAACCAATCGCACATCCAGTTCAATCGTCTTTACGCCGCCAACTCGTTCGATTTCTTGCTCCTGAATGATGCGCAGTAGTTTTGATTGCAGGTAAATCGGCAATTCATTAATCTCGTCTAGCAGCAGAGTGCCGCCATTAGCCATTTCAAATTTTCCC
>JBGSKE010000229.1:0-8307 GCA_041741355.1 Negativicutes bacterium
GTACTAGCGGCAACCCCGATGCTGCCGCCATTTCGATCACTGCCGTCCGCCCGTCACCCAGAACTCCCCAGTGCGCGATAATTTTGTTCCCCAACGGATCCGTCACTTCCGTCTGCCGCAACTGGCCGTTGGTAGCCGTCACAAGCGCCGCCACCGTACCTTCGCCGCCATCGGCAATCGGGATTTTGCGGACTTCCGCCGAGGGAAACACCGACAGAACGCCGCGTTCCATCGCTTTGGCAACCTCCAGCGCCGACAGACAGCCTTTGTAGGAATCCGGAGCAATCACAACCTTCAACCGAACTCGCCTCCTTGTCCAAGAATCGAACCGTACGCTGTAAGATTCGACATCTCCGGCGTACGGTTCCTCTATTAGGTCAATCAATGTTTACGGGCGCCGCCTGCGCAATTACGCTTCAGTTTTACCGCACATAGGGAATCGTCAATGGACCCAGCGGCAAAACGGCGACGCGGACCTGCGGACCGATCTTTTGGCAAAGTTGCTGCAACGTCGCCTCCACGCTGTCAATCGGCGTGAATTTGGCATTCTTGACGATTTGCGGATCAAGCGTCGAAAACAGATAGCAGTCCGCCTTCAACTGAACCATCGCCTGCACCTGCACCTGCCATTGATCAAACAGACAAAACTCCGGATCACAAATCATTTCCAGCAGTTCGCCGGCCGTATCTCGCATTTTCAGGATTTTGGCGTAGTTGCCGTGATCCGGCACGCCGTCGGAGCACTCCGACGCGCTGATGATCGCGCCGCCCTGCTTGACAATCTGAGCGGCGGCGCTCATTCCCTTGACGGTCTGATACAGATTCTGATCGAGCGGATAGCCTGAGTTCGTTGTGACCACAATGTCAAACGGTTCATCGACGGCGTACATCGCCGTTTCCTTGACAAACTTGCACCCTTCTCGATGCGCTGCGATCACATCACCGGCAACTACGCCGGTAATCTGCTTCTCGCCGTTCAACGTCACATTCAACATGAAGTCCGGCTTGGCCATCAAACAGTTCTGGGTGGCCGCATCCTGCAAAATGTTGCCTTCAATCACACCCCAGGTGCTGAGTGGATGACCGATCATCTCGGCATTGTGGAAATCGAGGATCGTTTTGATCCCGGCGACTCCCGGATTGATTCCCTTGGGCCCGCCCGAGAAACCGGCAAAAAAGTGCGGTTCGATGAAGCCGGTCACAATCTTGAATTTCGCTTCCACATAAGTTTTGTTGAAATAAACTTCCGAACCATAGCTATTCCGGCCCACACGCACCAATTTGGCATCGTCGAACGCATCATGGTTTTCGATCCGCACCGTATTGACGATGTCCCAGCCGAGCATGCCGGCCAGTTCCTCCTGCGTATTCGCCCGATGCGTCCCCAAACCGTTGATGATGACAAAATTCTCGCGCGGTACATGGCCCAGTTCTTCGATGATCCAGGGGACCAGTTTATGATTCGGCGTCGGTCGCGTGATGTCGGAGATTACGATCGCCACCGTATCGTCTTTGCCAACCATGTTTTTCAGCGGCGGCGTTCCCTGTGGTTTCCGCATTGCTGCTGCGACAGCCGCCTTATCATCGGCCAGCGCCGGCAAATGACGGGGCTCAACGACAATTGCCGAATCAGGAACGTTAACAGGCAAGCCTGTTTTGCCGTAAGCTAGCTGAACTTGTTTCATTGATTTCCCTCCAGTTTCGCTACAGTTTCTGGCTTAGTCCGCTTTAGCGTCAATGCCCCGACTTTTTTGCCATTTATCCATCATAATAACGGCAAAGGGGCAAAGAATAGCTGTGGTCAGCGTGGACAACGAAACCTGCAATGTGGCGATTTCAACAAGATTCTTGTATACTTGCGCTTCTGCGGGGCTCATCATCCCCGCGCCGGCCGCAACAGACGCTGCGGCCGCAATCGCCGCCGGAGTGCCTACCGCATTGCCGGCCGTCGAAGCTTCCGCTACCGGGGCAATCTGACTCTTTTCCCGGAACAACTTAAAGACCAGAATACCGGTCAAAGAGGTTAAAACGACGGTCATCAGGCCTAATGTCACACCGGCTACAACGACTTTGGGATTAAAGAAAGTGGCAAAATTCATGCCCGAACCTAAAGCAAAGGCAAAAAATGGAATCGGCAACGTTTCTCCCGGCTTTAAAAATACGCGGATATCATGGTCCAGATTGCCCAGCACCATACCGATAGCAATGGGAAGCAGCACGGCAATAAAGGCGATGATCGGGAAGTTTGCCCCCAGCATACCCAATGCCATCAGGGTAAAAAACGGACCGTCGTTGAGCGAAAGGACCGCGACCGCGCCAACATCGGATCGGTTGCCGTATTGACCGGTGAGCGCGGCGTACATGCCGCCGTTACCGTTAGTCATCGCGGCAATGATTGCCATCGTGGACAGTCCAAGAAAACCGTTCATCATGTCGCCGGAAAGTTTTCCCCAGAGGACCCCGACGATAAGGCCAGTGAAATATTTGGACGCAGTCAGCAGGATGCCTTTTTTCATGGCCACTCCGCCGACCCGCAGGTTCATCTGGCTGCCGCAACAGAAGAGGAAAAGAGCGATGAGGGGCAGGGCGCCGTCTTTAAACAAGGACTGCGTGAACCCGCCGATTTTTAAAAACTCGTATATGCCCGGCTTGACCGGAGCCACGCCCAGGGACTTCAAGAAGGACATGATAAAGGGAATATGCATTTGATCAATGGTGTTCAGCAATGCGGCAAAAAACAGCGGGACAACCATCAGACCGCCGGGGACTTTTTCGATCGTTTTTTTAATTTGCACCATTTACACTCCTTCATTTCTGTTTTGTCTCAAGAATATTGGCTCCGGCTTGACCTTGTTCTTTCCCATTCGCCTTATTTATCGCCCCTACCCCTCCCGCTTTCCAGATTGTGAACATGGACATGTTCGCCGCCAGCGATCGGTTTGGTTGCATAGCCGATCGTTTCACCGTACTTGATTACCGGGTCGCCCAGTTCGATCGTGCGCAGGGCAAATTTATGCCCAAACGGAATATTGTGCCTGACTGCTACCACGACGTCCTGTCCGGCAATGCTCACCACCACCGAAGAGCCGGATTCAATCGTTTCCACAGCTGTTGCCGTATTGTCTTTTTCATTCATTACAATGGCGCGTTTCTGCGACATCATTCATCCCTCCAAGCATTTTCCGCACTCAAGCCAAACTACATGGTCGGTCCGATCCGGTGAATCGCAAAATCATTGAAACCGAGAATTTCCGCCTTGCAAAGTTTGCCGGAAGCCACCGCCAACATCTCGTCATAAATTACCTGCCCTATCTGGTCGACCGTTGCTGCGCCAGCTACAATCGGTCCGGCGTCGAGGTCGATGTTGTCATTCATGTGACGGAACAATTCGCTGTTGGTCGCGACCTTGATCGTCGGCGCAATCGACGAACCGCAACAAGTCCCACGCCCGGTGGTAAACACCACGATTTGGCAGCCGCCTGCCACCATACCGGTCAACTGCTCGATATCCTGGCCCGGCGTATCCATCCACACCAGTCCGCGTTTCGTCACCGGCATCGCATAGTCGATCACATCCTGCAATGGTTTGGTTCCCGCCTTATACACGCAGCCGAGCGACTTTTCCTCGATCGACGACAACCCGCCTTCGATATTGCCGGGCGTCGGCTGACCGCCCCGCATGTCGACGCCCATATCGGTCGCCTGCTTTTCGCAACGTGCTATAACTTCATAGCATCGATCAGCGACAGCCGGGGTCACGGCCCGGGCGGCCACAATATGTTCAGCGCCGATCAGTTCGGTCGTTTCCGCCAAAATCACCGTGCCGCCATCTTCAATCAACAAATCGCTGGCTTTGCCGAGGGCCGGATTGGCCGAGATCCCCGAGCAGGCGTCAGACCCGCCGCACTCGGTGCCCAGGATCAATTCCGAAGCATCAATCTCCACCCGCACCTCGCACGACGCCTGCCCAAGCATCTCGCGGGCGGCTACGGCGCCGGCCGCCGTAGCCTTGACCGAACCGCCTTCATCCTGAATAATAACCAACTTGACCGGCTTGCCTGGGCAAGCCGCGCGAATTTCTTCCGCCACCGCCTGCGCCCGCAAGGTCTCGCAGCCCAAACCGACCACGACGACCCCGAACACGTTAGGATGGGCGCCATGCGCCACCAACACTCGTTTGGAAAGTTCCAGGTCGGCGCCTAGCTGGGTACAGCCATTCTGATGCTCCACCCATACCGCGCCGCTGACCATGTCGGCAATGCCGCGCGCAACCCGGTTGGCGCAGACCACCGCCGACAATATCAGCACATGGTTGCGGATTCCCGCTTTCCCGTCCGCCCGTCGATATCCCATGAACTTCATCGTTTTCCCTCCCTGCTCGCTTCATTGACAAGCCGCCGCATTTTCCTTTACTAGGCAATAGCAATTTCCATGCCAAGACTGTACCAACGCCGACAACCGCGATTATCATCGATATAAGCACAAACAAAGCAGCGGAGGATTGCTGTATTTTCCAGCAATCCTCCGCTGCTTTTTGCATCATTTATTGTCGATTGTTCATTCTTCTGTTTGACGATCGATTGTAGCCCGGTCAACGCCCAGCCGCTTTGCCGCCCGACTCTTGTTGCCCCCCTCACATTGCAGAACCTGTGCGATCACCCGCTGTTTGATCTGCTGCAAAGTGCCGCTGAGCAAATCCGGCAGCTCCGCCACGATTGCCGGATGGGTCCAGATCTCCTGCATCTCTTCCAGCAACAGCCGGACGGTATCCGCTTCGATCCGACCACTTTCCGCCGACAGCACCAAGCGTTCCATCACGTTTTTTAGTTCTCGCACGTTACCCGGCCATTCATAGCGTTCCAACAACTCGCTGATTTTGGGCGGGATCGACTCGATCCGCCGCCTATGTTCGGTTTGGTACCGAGACAGAAAATACTCTGCCAGATAGGCGATATCGGCTTTGCGCTGCCTTAGCGGCGCCATCGGCAGATTCAGTACGTTCAGCCGATACAAAAGGTCGACCCGGAATGTTCCCCGCGAGGCCAATTGGCGCAAATCCTGATTCGTCGCTGCCAACACCCGGATATTGACCGGAATCAGCGAATCCGATCCCAGCCTCATAACCTGGCGCTCTTCCAGCACCCGCAGCAATCGGGCCTGCAGCGTCCGGTCCATTTCACCGATTTCGTCAAGGAAGATCGTCCCGTTGTGGGCCATTTCAAACAGACCGGTTTTACCGCTTCGTTTCGCCCCGGTGAACGCGCCCTCCACATAGCCGAAAAGTTCGCTTTCCAGTAGCGGCGGCGGTAGCGCGGAGCAGTTGATCGCCACGAACGGCCCCTGGGCACGCGGGCTGTAGGCATGAATGCTTTGCGCAAACAGTTCCTTGCCGGTTCCGCTTTCACCCTGGATCAGGATTGTAGCGTTGGTTTTGGCATAACCCTTGGCCAGCCTAATCAGCCGTTTCATCTGCGGGTCCCTGGTCAGAATGTCCCGGAACGTATAGCGGGTGACCATCCCCTTGCCATACAGGTTTTGCCGAATTTTCCGCTCTGCGGCTTCTATCTGCGACACTTCCTGAAATGTTGCAACTACGCCTTTTACCTCACCATCGACCCGAATAGGAATGCGATTGGTCAAAATATGCCCGGCCGGCGCCTGTTGCAGTTGATCGAACTCCGGCGCACCAGAATGCAAAACTTTGTCGATCCGCGTGTCTGTGATCACCGCAGTCACAGGCAGTCCCAGCACCTCGTCTCGCTGCACATCAAATATTTTTTCCGCCACCGGATTGACAACTGTCAGCAATCCACATTCATCAGTCGCTAATACTCCGTCGTGCACGAAGTTCAAAACCGCTTCAAATCGTTGGGCATTTTTCTGCTCTTCTTCACGGACCTGCAACAGATTGGCCGCTTCTTCCACCGCCCGCAGGATTGATTCCCGCCCCGAAGTAATCAACATAACCTTGCGACCGAGACTACCAACACCATTGGCAAAAGCCACCGTGTCGCCAATCAGGGCATCTACGCCTTCTTCATCGATGATTCTCCTGAGCCGGTCGCGAATCGTATCCCAGTCGATTTCAGTATAATCAGTCGGCAAAATGAATTCTCGACTGGGAATGCCCAGTATCTCACAGACATTGCGACACCCTTTCACAACGTTGAAATAGCCGACAATCCCGGCGGTTTTGCCGCTACCAATGAGCGGTTGCATCACCCGCAACACATCATATCCGGTCACTTGGATTTCCACGACCGGGACTTTGACTTTGCGGCGAATAATTGAGGCAGTTCCGCCTCGACTGATAATCACCTGCGCGCCCTCTTTTTCCGCTTGGACCGCCTGAACACCGCCCATTTCCAGATTGCCTTCCCAGACATCGAACGGAATCGGCGTTTCGCGTCCTACTGCATAGGCCAACTCCGCAAGATCAGCATAAGGCGCAACGACGCAAATCTTATTGCCCACGGCTATTAACTGCTCCCGCGGCGACAATTGCCTGGACCCGTCCCACAATGCCCGAAGTCAAACGAACCTTTATGCCCCGCGAGTGAACCGGACTTGACGTGAGCAGGTCTTTGACAACCCCTTCGGTAAGCTGTCCAGAGCGTTGATGAGGCTTCTGAACAACCTTGACCGCCATGCCCGGCAGAATGTTCTTGCGTTGCGTATGCGGCATATTGAATCACACCCCCTGCATTTATTTGCGTTTGAGCATTTTATGGGTCAAATACACATAGCCAGCTGAAATTGCATATACGACCAAGAACCCCTGATTCAGACCCAGCGTCGGCAAGAGCGCTAGACTGCCGATGTAAAATACGGCCAGCGCCGGCACGCTACGAGAAAAACTGAGAATAATCGCCGGATACACGGTATTGCCAGTCTCAAAATGAACAATCACCAATAATGCGTACAACGTAGACGGAAACGAGCTCAAGATTCCGGTCCATTGACTGCCAGCCAGCGGCGCCGCCAAAGTGACCGCCGTGATGATGAGTCCGGCGATCAAGCCGCGCAACAATAGCCCGCGAAATCCGACCGGCTTGCTGCCGCCTACGCTTTTGGGCAACGGCAATAACCGCAGCAAGTAAATATTGGCAGCTGCTACGCTTAAAAAAGTTACCGTCGCACTCAGCACCGTCCATTCCAGATTTCGGATCAAAGCGCCGGAAACAAAAAAAGCCGCTGCCGCCGCGACTGAACAGCAGAAAATGCCAAGCTGCCGTCCGACTTTTAGTCGCAATCCCGTAAACAAATAGACCGTACAGAAAATCATGGCCGCACACAGGCCGGCAATCGCCCACGGCAGCCCGGGCACAATGAAGTCTACGCCTTGTTCCAATGCAACAAAATAGACCGACAATCCCGCCCCTAGCGGTAATCCCAGCAAAACCCCGCTCAGCACCGGGTCCACCCGCTTAGCAATCTCAGCCAAAACAACCACCGTAACCGCAGCAATTACTATTTTTAATAAAACCAGTTCCATCCCTTACTCTATTCCTCTCCGTTCTCACGTAAACGACAACATAACCCTAGCTTGACTGCCAAACTGTATTCTTAGGGCCGACTGGAGTATAATAAGAAAATAGTCTTGCATACTGGAGGAGTTAACATGAATATGCCAAAGAATCACATTCTGCGTATCCTCATCACTTTCCTGCTAATCATCAGTCTGGGAATGTGGACTACCGCCGCCAACGCCCAGTCGATAAAGAACCCCTTTGACCCCGCATTTACCCAAAACGCATCTGTTTTGGAAATCAACTACTATCTGTCGCAAATGAGCCCGGATGAACTGGCGGCCACCCTGAAACTGTTCCGGGGCGTTCAGGTCGTAAAGAGCCAGTATGTCGGAACCGCCGAAGGGGCTCTATTGATGACCGGTTCGCTCAAAGGGATGGTCAACTCGCTTGGCGATCCTTATTCCGTTTATCTGGATCCGAAAATGTACAGTGAACTGATGCTGGAAACCAAAGGTTCGTTTGGCGGAGTCGGCATCGTGCTCGGCGTCAAAGAGAAACAACTTACAGTGGTCGCGCCGATCGAAGGCACCCCGGCAGAAGCTGCCGGTATTCAGAGCGGCGACCTGATTGTGAAAATCGACAACCAGGACACCAAAGACATGGCTTTGGATGAGGCCGTCGGCAAAATCCGCGGCAAGGAAGGCAGCAATGTCAGCCTGACTATTCAGCGAACCGGTCAGGATCCACAGGAATACACACTGACCCGGGCCACAATTATTTTAAAAACGGTCAGCGGCAAAATGCTGGAAGGCGGTATCGGTTATATCCGCCTGTC
>JBGSKE010000230.1:0-3628 GCA_041741355.1 Negativicutes bacterium
AATTGGCGGTGACTGCGCTCATGTGACAGCTGGATAGCGATGCGCGCCAACAAAACATCCTTGACCACAGGCTTGCGGATATAATCCACCGCGCCCAGCCGTAGTCCGTAGGCTTCACTGTCTGTCCTGTCCACGCCGGTCAAATAAATGACCGGCGTTTTTTTATCCAGGCTGAGGCCGCGCAGATTTAACAAAGTCTCAAACCCGTCCATTTCCGGCATGTCGATGTCCAGTAGAATCAAGTCTGGCCATTTCCCTTTTTCCAGAAAGCGAACCGCTTGCCGGCCCGACTTCGCCAGACTCACCGCGTAATGTTCCTTTAACATTTCTTCCATGATTTTGAGAAACAGAATATCGTCATCGACCACAAGCAGGTGATTGAGTGAATTCATTGATCGCTTCCTCCCATTCAATACTGCTTTTCGCGGAATTGCCGAAGCAAAGCTTCCGCATATTCAAAATTCAATTCATCGACAGCCAGACAAGCTTCTTCCAACCGTTGCCGGTCTGCCGGATCCTGCTCCAACGCAAGCAGCTCTCGCAACGCCTGCCGACTTTCCGCACAGTGATAGTCGGCGATGTGAACGGCGGCGTGTTCCAGCAACACGGCCTTATTGGCAGCGGGGGCGGACGGAATCCGATCTGCATCGCCGGATGATGAATCCGCCGCCAATAAATTCCCGGCAATTCCCTGACGGACTAGTTCCAGCTCATACTGCAGGAGCTGAATTGCCAACCTGACATACTCAGTTTCCCCCTGGGAACACTTCTGCTCAATTCGCCGCGCCGTGTCGGCAAGATCTTTCGCGCCAATGATGCAGGCAAGTGACTTGAGTGAATGAACCGCATGGAAAATTTTCGTCAAATCTCCTGCTGCGGCAAGCTGGCTCAACAATCTCCCGGTTTGAGCCGTATGCTGATGAAATAGCCCGGCTACGGTCTTGTATTGCGATAAACTTTGACTCAAAAATGGTAGCCCGTCCTCCAGCGCAATGCCATGTTGCTGTAACTGTTGTTGCAATGCTTGGGTTGCGGTCGATTGCTCCGGGTCACCGTTGATCGTTATCAGCGAAACCAGATGTTTCGGCAAAAACGACAGCAACGTCTGCTCCAACTTGGCCCACGGCACAGGTTTGGCGAGATAGCTGGCAAACCCCGCATTCAGCAACTTCTGACGTGTGCCGGCAGTGACATCGGCGGTCAAAGCAACGACCGGCGTCGTGCACTGCAAGCGTCTCAATTCATGCAGAGTAGCGATGCCATCAGGCTGCGGCATCATATAATCAAGCAAAATCACATGGTAATTATTGTGCAGCGCCATCTCCATACATTGGCGACCGCCTGTCGCCAGGTCCACCCTTAGCAATGTGCGGGCCAGCAATGATTTTATCACTTTCAAATTGCCCTCATTGTCATCAACAACAAGAATATGCCCCTGGGGCGCCAAAAAACTTTGTTCGGTCATGGATACGGTGTGTTCACGCAACGCCAGAACCTGATCCTGAACATAGCGTTGGGGAATAGCAACGGAAAAAGTACTGCCAACGCCGGGGGCGCTTTGCAGGGAAAGTCGTCCGCCCATCAGAGTTGTCAGTTCTTTTGCAATAGCCAGTCCCAGGCCTGTCCCTTCGATTTCCAGTGAACGGGCCGCACGGCCGCGGGCAAACGCAACAAAAACAGTGTCGAGCGCTTCCTGGTGAATGCCAATGCCAGTATCTTGCACCCAAATGGAAAGCGTAATCCCCTCTTGATCAGGCAGTTCAACTCCCGTTATGCTGAGTTTCACCGACCCCGCCTGCGTATACTTTACGGCATTGCTCAAAAAATTGGCCGCAATCTGGCGAATATGCAGCCGATCCCCCCAGAGCATGTCCGGCACTCCGGAAATATCCGTTGAAAAGGCAAGTCCCTTTATTTCCGCTAGTTCCTTGCCCATCTGGGTTAATTCTTGAATCAACCCAGCGGTAAAATAAGATTCTTCCAAGAGTTCCAGCTTGCCTGACTCAATTTTGGACAAATCCAGGATATCATTGATCAAAACCAGAAGCATTTGCCCGGCATCCTGCGAACGAGCAACGAAGTTGGCAACCTCAGCCGAAGGACGCTGTCGCAAAACCATCTCGTTCATCCCCAGCATAATGTTGATCGGGGTTCGAATCTCATGGCTCATTTTTGCCAAAAACATACTTTTGGCCTGGTTGGCCTGGACGGCTTCCTCCCTGGCCTGCTCCAACTGGCGTTGCTGGCGGTTGTACATGTGAAAGCTGAAGTACATGGTAATTCCCAAGGCAACGCTGACGGAAACAAACCCCACGACGACATCCGTCATCACGTCTTTTTCGCCCGCAAGCCAGCTGATCGCGGACGGCACGTGGTATGCATAGACGCAAAGACCGGCATAAAAAATAAGTTCCAGCGTCGCGATGGCAACCATGAGCCGACCTTCCAGCATAAATACCGTAAAAACCGCGCCGAAAATAAAAAAAGACGGCATCGCGCTATGATAACCGCCACCTTGAAAAAACAGAAACGCAAACCCGATGAAAAAAATAATGAAAATGGTGGCCAGATAGCAACGTTGATATTGCCCCGTAGCATAGGAATAATAGAGTAGACCGAATGACAGCCCGGCAATGGCTAAATTGACCAGCGCATGAAGTTCGCCGCCGCCGCTCCACAACGACGTCACTGCCATCAACAGACTGATGACGGCGCCGACCATTGCAAGCAGATTGAACATCCGCACCCGAAAATCCAGTTGGAAACTGAAGAACTTATGGATATTGCTTTGCAGCCATATTATCATTCTGCTATCATCCGGCGCCTCTTTTTCCAGATCGTACATGCCATTATCTTATCACATCGGTGAGCAGGACAACACTTTCGGGAGCCGCCGAATCGCAAAGGCAATAAATGCCTTCAGCGCCGGCGATATCCATTTATCCTTGCGGTACAGCAACTGGGAAGTCACGGAAAAAGCCGGCCCGGCCCAGGAAAGGGCCAGTCAATTTAGCTGAAACGGCTAAATCGACCGACCCTTTCACTTGGCAATGATTTGTTCTGCTTTGACGCGCTAGTCTAATCTTGCCAGGTTTTGTCCAAAACCTCGCAACCCTGTTCTAGCAACGTTTTATCCACCCAGGATCGGTCGAGTGTTCCGGCGGCAATCGCGCGGAACTTCTCCTGTTCCTCAAGAAACTTGGCCTTGGCTTTCTTGACGACCGCCGGCGCATCTTTCGGGCTGATGACAACCACCCCATCCGCATCACCGACAATGATATCGCCGGGAAATATAGCAATACCGCCGCAGGAGATCGGCACGTTGATCTCGCCCGGACCATTTTTATACGGACCTTTCGGCGTGCAGCCCGCCGCGTAGATTGGTATATTCATCTGGCGCAACGCCTCGATGTCGCGAATCGCCCCGTCCACGATGATCCCGGCAATATTGCGTTGGATCGCCTGCCGCAGCATGATCTCGCCAATCAGCGAATTCGTCAGATCGCCCTGTACATCGACCAAAATTACCTCGCCCGGTTGCGCCATATCAATCGCCTTGTGCAAAAGCAAATTGTCCGCCGCACGCGCTTTCACCGTAAACGCCGTTCCCAATAACGGCGCGCCGTTC
>JBGSKE010000231.1:0-4777 GCA_041741355.1 Negativicutes bacterium
GCTGCTGCAAAAACATCGCGCAGACCCGGTTTTAGCAGGCAAAAAACCATCTGGCCCTGCAAGCGGTGGAAATCTTTGAGGACAGCGATAAACATGGCGAGTCCCGCTTCCGATACGGTTTCGGTCCGCGAAAAGTTGCACACGATATTGCGGACTTCTTCGTCAATCAACTGACGCAGGACTTTTTCCACCTCGGCAATGGCATCGCCGTCAACCTCTGATGGAACGAGGACCACCTTTGTCGAGCCGTGACTGTTTACTGTTGTTTCCACGTCAAAACACCAGCTCCATATCGATTATTATTAATTCAAACTTCTGCATGCGCTGTTTTTTTCCTTCCGCTCGAATAAATCTCGTAAATCCTGTTAGTTCCCTAGGTTGCAAGAAGGAACAAATGCAGCGGTTGCAGAATAAAAGGATAACTCAAATCTTCGACGGGCGGTGGATCATGGAGATCAAAGACAGCGGCAACAGAACAAAGTTTGACACCGGTGCGGTCCGGGACTGGCATGAAGGGAAGGGGCGCTACGATTTGATTCCCTGGGATGCAATTCATGAATTGGCGATTCACTGTGAACAAGGGGCGAAAAAATATGGCGAGCGCAATTGTGAAAAAGGGATACCGGTGCATTCACTGATTGACAGCGCAATCCGCCATTTATCCTGTTATCTGCGCGGAATGAAAGACGAACCGCATCTGCGGGCAGCTTTTTGGAACATTGCGTTTGCAATCTGGATGGAGAAGAACCGTCCGGACATGCAGGATATTCCGGCCAGAATGTCGCCGAAAGAAGGAGTGGATCGATGATGCAAGAAAAATCAAAGATGGTTCTGCACACCATACTTATCGGTTTGTTAGTGCTAACACTCATGGGAGGAGCTGCTGCCGCCAACCCGGATGCTGCCGTGGCTGAAAAAATCGGTGCTTTGCCGGGCTATTTGACGAACTCCGACTATCCCGACAGCCTAAAGCTGCTTCCACCGCCGCCAGCACCCGGCTCCGTCGCCTTTGCGCTGGATGAGGATGTGGCGCGCCGGACTTTTGCGGTGCGTGACACAGCTCGCTTCGCTCAGGCGTTGTCCGACTATACGATGACCTTTCCCCATGCCGCAGGCACCTTTTCCTGTGCGCTGAACGCACCGGTTACGGAACAGGATACGCCGCGCCTTTATAAATTGTTGCGTCGTACGATGACTGACGCTGGCCTCACACCTCGTGCCGCCAAAAAATTCTACCAACGTCAGCGACCGTTCGTGTTAAATAAACAGCCGATTTGCGCCCCGGAAACCAGAGCGCATTTGGAGAAGGATGGATCGTATCCATCAGGGCATACTACGGTTGGCTGGGCCTGGGCCTTGATTCTTACGGAGATTTCCCCGGATCAGGCCGATGCAATTCTTAGCCGGGCCCGTAGCTTTGGCGAGAGCCGCAACGTGTGCAACCATCATTGGTTTAGTGATGTGGACTGGGGCCGCACCATGGGCGCAGTCATTGTGGCCCGTTTGCATGCCAACGCGGAATTTCAAGCAGATTTGGCAGCCGCGAAGCTGGAACTCGCAACGGTTCGCGAGCAAAAACGGCAACCCACGCGCGATTGCGGCAAAGAAGCGGCGGCGCTGGCAATCAAAGCATACTAAACTGTTCGGCTGGCCTGCGATACAAAATAAAAAAGGGCTGTCTCAACCAGGATTTTACCTGTTTGCGGCAGCCCCCTTTTTTTCTTGACTACTCTTCGTCGGCGTACCAGAACGGACGTAAAAACCTTAGACAACAGGTTTCGCCGAGTTCGGGACCGCGAGTTCGCCGTCCTTTTTGGACGCGGATTTCCTGCCCGGCAATTTTCACCTGATAGTCGACAATTTCGCCGAGGAACGCTTTGCGGCTGACCACGCCGCGCAGGCAGTCCGCGTCGCCGTCACTGACAAAATCAATCTCCGATGGACGACTGGCCAAGGAAATCGACTTTTGACCCCGCATGGTTTCCGGCGGAAACAGACTTGCCGGCAGTGCTGCTGTTTCGCCGCGGGCAAACGCTTTGCCTTCGGCCCAGACAACATCGAGAAAGTTGGAGAGACCGATAAAACTGAAGACAAATTTATTAGCCGGCTTGTTGTAAACATCAAACGGGGTATCGATCTGCTGGACTACACCCAGTTTCATGACCAGGATACGGTCCGACAGCGCCATCGCTTCCGCTTGATCGTGTGTAACATAAATGATCGAGAAGCCGTATTTTCGCTGCAGGTCTTTGATTTCAAACCGCATTTCTTCGCGCAGATGCGGGTCCAAGCTGGAGAGCGGTTCGTCCAGCAGCATGACGTCGGGATTGATCGCCAGCGCTCGAGCCAGCGCCACCCGCTGTTTGCCGCCGCCCGACAGGTCAGCCGGACTCTTGTCGGCAACGCTCAATAAGTTGGTGGAACGTAGCGCATCTTTGGTGCGTTTATCGATCTCATCGGCAGCAAAATTGCGGATTTGCAGCGGAAATGCGACATTGTCGTATACAGACAGATGCGGCCAGACCGCAAAAGCCTGAAAAACCATGCCGAAGTTGCGTTTTTCCGGCGGCAGGTAATAATTGCGCTGGGGTGAGGAGATCAGGCGATCGCCGACGTAAATTTCGCCTTCACTGAGATCCTCAAAGCCGGCCACCATACGCAGCGTCGTGGTTTTGCCGCAGCCGGACGGCCCCAGCATCGAAAAGCATTCGCCTTTGCCGATCTCCAGATTCAATGAATTGACGGCGGTAACATCGCCGAATTTCTTAGTAACATTCAATAAGCGTACATGCGACATAATCGGTCTATGCACCTGCCTTTTTGGTGAAGCGGTTAATCAGCGTCTGACCTACAATGATCAAGATCAGGGCAATGCCGGCCAAGGCTGCCGAAACTACTGTTTCACCGTCTTCATTCAGTGTGTAGATGGCTACCCCGATGGTACGGGTGGTGGGTGAATAAAGCATGATCGAAACGGTCAGCTCCCGGAGCGACGGCAGGAAGATCAGGAAAAAAGCCGCCAGCATGCCGGGGCGGACCAGCGGCAATACAATAAACCTGAGTGTCTGCCACATGGTAGCGCCGCAGGAACGAGCCGCCTCCACCAGGGAATCGTGCACCTGCTCCAACGCCGCCGAGTTGGCTTTGAGCGAGAAGGCCATGTAGCGGGCGATATAAGCGACCAGGATGATCCAGACCGTATTGTAGAGATTGACGCCATACTTGCCGCTCCAGGCCAGGATCACGCCGAGGGCGATAACCGAGCCGGGAACCGAGAACGGCAGCATGCCGAGGAACTCCAGGATGCCTTTGCCGCGCACCTTCATCTTGACAATGACGTAAGAAATCATCACGCCGGCGAACATGGTAATGACTGCCGCGCCGAGACCCAGCGTAACGCTGTTCCAGATCGCGTCCTTGGTTAGCTTGTAATCAAACAGGATGAATTTATAGTTGTCGAGGGAGAGATTCTCCCAGGTAAAGGCCAGTCCGTAAGTTTTTAGCCCGCCGACCAGGAAGATGACCGCCGTCGGCAGAACAATCGTAAACGCAATATAGGCCAGACAGAAGATCAGCAACGGAATCCGCAGGGCGCGCAGTTTCAGTTCCATTGGCCGGAAGCTTTTACCGCCGATAATCTGATAGTGGCCCTTGCTGAGGATTTTTCCCTGCAGCCAGATAATCAAAGCCGCCGTGACGACCAGTACCGTAGCCAGTACTGTGCCGGTCCGGATCGATTCGAAACTGCCGGCGCTCTGGTGTATCCGCTGGTAAATCAGGGTCGGGATATTGAATATGCCATTTTCAATGCCAAGCACAGCGACAGTGCCAAAGTGGGCCATCGAGTAAAGCATAATTAGCAACGAACCGGAGAGGATACTGGGCATCACCAGCGGAATCGTGATTTTTCGGGTGATGGTGAACAGTCCCGCCCCTGATATGCGGGCTGACTCCTCCAGAGTCGGGTCCATCCGCTCCAGCGCGCCGCAGACCTGAATGAAAACAAACGGAAACAGATACATGATTTCCACCAAGACAATGCCCAGATAGCTGTAAATGTTGAAGATCGGACCATCAAAACCGAAATTGTTGATAAAAAACTTGTTGATAAAGCCGGCATTCGGCGACAGCAG
Organism: Negativicutes bacterium; assembly: GCA_041741355.1. Taxonomy (GTDB): domain Bacteria; phylum Bacillota; class Negativicutes; order UBA1444; family UBA1444; genus UBA1444. The sequence goes on from JBGSKE010000231.1 coordinate 4,134, forward strand.
CATCTTCCAGGCCAGCGCGCCGATAAATGACGGCAACATGAACGGGACCAGGAACATCGACTTCATGAAGCTTTTGTAGGGCAAGTCGGTGCGTGTTACCAACCAGGCAAAAAAAGTGCCGACAATCGTGCTGCCAATCGTGGTGCCTGTAGCGATAATCAATGAGTTAACTAGAGCTTGGTAAGTATCTGGTTCTAAAATAATCTTGGCGACATCGGCGATGTTGAATTCGCCGTTGACCCAGAATGCATTGAAAAAAATTAACAGAACGGGGACTGCCACCACAATGACCAAAATGGCAATCGAGAAAAACAGGATGATCTGCGCTGTGCCAAAGTTGCTTTTTTTCGTGACTGCGCTCATTGTTTCGCCACCTCCGTCAGGCTTTTCGCATCGAACCACAGCAGGTCGCGGAAGCTGATTGCGCAGGTCTCGCCCTCTTTAAACAAAAGACCTTTGGACATGGCCTCGTGGGTCTCTATGCTGGTGCGCAGATGCGCCCCGTCGACATCAATCAGATAGTCGATCATAGAGCCGAGAAAACTGGCGCGTTTAATCATGCCACGCAGGCCGGTTCCCTGCGGAGCAAGCTGTACGTCGGAGGGGCGAAAGCCGGCAACCCAGTTGGCAGCATTGCCATGGGG
>JBGSKE010000232.1:0-1642 GCA_041741355.1 Negativicutes bacterium
CTGCTGCCTGTCGCTCATGACGTGTGCCTCCTACACCCGCTGGATCGGGGCAAATTTTACCGACAACGATTTAATGCCCTGTTCGGGGAACGCGATCTGGACTTCCTGATTCTCACCGCTGCCTTTGACAGCAACTACAGTACCAACGCCCCACTTGCCGTGCATTGCTTTGTCGCCGGCTTTCCACTGAACGATCGAACCGGACGCCGCAGTCGTAGCAGACATTGACGGCACAACCGGTTTCATTAGCGAGGATGGTTTCTGCGGGCCGCGTTTGCCGGGTGAGATCGCAAATGAATTTTGCCCAGGCGTGGCGGGCGATCCGAAGGTCAGGCGTTGACTTGGCTGCACTTGCGCCTGCTGGCGTTTTTGTTTGTTTTCTACCAAAGCTTCGGGGATTTCGCCCAAGAAGCGCGACGGCCGATTGACCTGCACTTCGCCATAAATCATCCGGCTCTGCGCCCGGGTCAGGAATACATTGCGCTGCGCCCGGGTGATCCCCACATAGCAGAGACGGCGTTCTTCTTCCATTTCCTCCGCATTGGCCAAGGTCCGCACATGCGGCAGCAGTCCTTCTTCCAGGCCGATCAGAAATACGGTGGGAAACTCCAGCCCTTTGGCCGAGTGCAAGGTCATCAGGGTCACCCGGTCCGTTTCCAGTTCCGCCGTGTCGATATCCGCCACCAATGCGACATGATTCAAAAAGGCTTCCAGCGAATCTTCCTCATCGCTTTCGGTAATAAATTCCCGAGCCACAGTCAGCAGTTCCTGCAAGTTCTCCACCCGGCTCTGCGCTTCCGGTGTACCTTCCTGCTCCAGTTCAGCCAGATAGCCCGATTCCTTCATCACCCTGGTAATCAGATCGGCGACCGAATCCTTGTCGGCAGATTCCCGCAACCGTTCCATCAACCTCACCAAATCGACCAAAGCACCTTTGGCTTTGGCGCCGATCGTCGTGACAGTGTGGATGCGCTTGGCCATTTCAAACAGGGATAGCCCCGCCTGATCCGCCGCAGTCTGCAAATGACCCATCGACGTATCACCGACACCGCGCCGCGGCACATTGACAATCCGCCGGAAACTGATCGAGTCGGCCGGATTCTGGATCAGGCGCAAATAGGCCAGCATGTCCTTGATTTCCTTGCGGTCATAGAACTTTACCCCGCCGACGATCGTATAAGGTAGCCCTTGTTTGAGGAACGCTTCCTCCACGGCCCGCGACTGGGCATTGGTCCGGTACAATACCGCCATGCCGCCATAAGGTTGCCGCTGCGACAGGTGCAGCCGTTCGATCTGTTCGACGATAAACCGGCCCTCGTCATGCTGATCGCCGGCCACATGCAACACCAGCGAATCTCCAGCCGGGTTTTCCGTCCACATCGTTTTCGGTTTGCGACCGGTATTGTTGTCGATCAGGGCATTGGCCGCATCGAGAATCACCTGAGTCGAGCGATAATTCTGTTCCAGTTTGATCACGGATGCTTCCGGGTAGTCTTTTTCAAAATCCAGAATGTTGCTGATATCGGCGCCGCGCCAGCCGTAAATGCTCTGGTCCGCATCGCCGACCACGCAGAGATTGCGGTGCTTCGCCGCCAGCATCCGGGTCAGAGTGTATTGCGTGTGGTTGGTGTCCTGATATTCA
>JBGSKE010000233.1:0-9321 GCA_041741355.1 Negativicutes bacterium
ACCTATGGACCCTCTCCAAAGAATCCTCACCCGATGCCGGGGCATCCCCGAGTATGCTACATAAAGAATGTCGTCAAAAACCCTAACATCATAATTGGGGACTATACGTATTATGATGATCCGGGAAATCCTGAAAAATTCGAAAACAATGTCTTGTACCACTACGACTTCACAAAAGATAAATTAATCATCGGGAAATTTTGTGCCATAGCCACTGGTGTCAAGTTCATTATGAACGGCGCCAATCACAAAATAGATGCTTTGACAACGTATCCTTTTGGTATATTTGGCTCAGGCTGGGAAGCAGGGCAACCTGCGTTGACCGACCTACCCATCAAAGGGGATACTGTAATCGGAAACGATGTTTGGCTTGGCTATCAATCCGTTGTGATGCCCGGTGTCAAGATTGGCGACGGAGCAATTATCGCTGCAAAATCAATTGTAACAAAAGATGTTCCCCCTTACGCAATTGTTGGTGGCAATCCTGCCAAGCTGATCAAACAACGGTTTGACGATCAAGTGGTAGCAAAGTTATTAGCAATCAAATGGTGGGATTGGTCTATTGAAAAAATTACTCGCAATTTACCATTCTTGGTTAGCAATGACATTGAAAAGCTTATGGCAGTGGAAGAATAGATCACCAACCCGATCGCCAAACTGCCCAAAACTTCATCCGCCAACACAAAAGGCTTCCAACCGCAAATGGCTGGAAGCCCTTATATTTACTATGGCGGGAGCAACATCAAGTGAAAGGATATTCTCACTCGCCCTTTTCCAGCAATATTTGTTCTTTCCCCCATTCTTGAAAAATCATCATTGCAGGAATAAGTTTTTTCGCATGCTCCGTGAGGTAATATTCAACATGTGGTGGTATTTCAGAATGTTGAATACGTTTTATGAGACCGCATTCTTCTAAATCTTTCAAGGAACGAGTTAGCATAATGTTGGTGATTCCATGCAATTGCCTTTTTAGTTGGTTATATCGCAACCCGCCATCCAGCAAATTCCATATGATAGGAAGTCGCCATTTCCCGCCGAGAATATTGAGTGCATGCAAGACTGGACAATCATCACCATATGGATTTTTTCTATTCATTGGAACTTTCCCCCAACTAAATTAATAAAGGCACAAAAAAGTGCGTACTTGTTTATTTGTTTCCTGTTAGTATAATGAATTTACAAGTTAAAATCAACCGAACAAAGGAATTGAGGAGGGCGGATTATATGAAAGTAATTGCAGTCAATGGAAGTCCGAGAAAGAACTGGAATACCGCAACTTTATTGCAAAAAGCTCTTGGTGGATCAAAATCTGTAGGCGCGGATACAGAATTGGTACATTTATATGATCTAAATTTTACAGGTTGCACCAGTTGCTTTGCTTGTAAAAGAAAAGACAGTAAATTCGTTGGACGCTGCGCCATGAAGGATGACCTGACGAGTCTCTTGGACAAAATAATTGAATGTGATGTTTTGTTGTTGGGCTCTCCCATATATTTTGGTAACGTTACAGGAGAAATGCATTCCTTCTTAGAGCGCTTGCTGTTTTCAGCTATGACCTACAATGTTGGTCATGAGTCAGTTTTCAAGGGCAAGGTTTCTTCGGGTTTCATATATACGATGAACGTTCCTTCAGATATTTCCACCATGAACATTCCGGAAGAATTCAAAAAACATTTGAACTATGATTCCTTATTTCAATACTTCAAGTTTTGCCTGCAAAGATTAAACGGACCCTCAGAGTTTTTATTGTCCCAAGACACCTACCAGTTTGATAACTACTCCAAATATGAAGCCTCGATGTTCGATGAAAAACATAAATCTCAAGTGAAAGCAGTGCAGTTCCCCATCGACTGCCAAAATGCTTTTGATTTGGGTGCTAGACTGGCAGCTATATAGAGTTGTAGAAACCTGCCCCATTCCCGCCCCAAAGATCACCAACCCGATCACCAAACTGCCCCAAACTTCATCAACCAACACAAAAGGCTTCCAACCGCAAATGGCTGGAAGCCCTTATATTTACTATGGCGGGAGCGTGTAGGAATCGAACCCACCCAGGACGGGGTCACCGCCCCACACACGGTTTTGAAGACCGGGGAGACCACCAGGCCCCATGCGCTCCCATATAATAGTATTTTACATTAGTTCCGGCAAACGGACAAGCAGCAGTTTCTCCAGATGCCTTGAGCCGGAACCACTTTTGCCAAAAAGGATTTCCGATCGCGCAGCTTGAATATTTATTAGCAACAAATGAAAAGGAGGCGATGAGAATGCGACTTTCGAATCGGCCGCCGTCCCAATATCGTCTGCCTTTCTTACTGTTCGCCATCCTTCTCTTGCTGCCTCTGATTCCCTGCGAGGCAGTAAATAACAGCGCCGCCCCGCAGCAGTTAGCCGAGCTCAATACCCTGGCGGCTCGGTCGACCAGCGCCAATCCCGCCAAAGCTCTCGAATACGCCGGCGAAGCGCTCAAGATTGCCGTCACGCTAAAAAATCCCGAAGCTCAGTCCATCGCTTTGCTAAACATCGGACTAGCCCACTTGCAGCTGGGCAACTTAACTCAGATGAAAAACGCGTTGGAGAACAGCCTGGCAGCTGCACAACAGGTAGACTACAAAAAAGGGCAAGGCAACGCCCATAATTTTTTGGGAACCTATTATTGGGAAGAAGGATTGTTCGACCAGGCCCAAAAACATTATACGCAGGCAGTAGCAATCCGCGCCGGCCTAAAGGACCGCATTGGCATGTCCAAGTCAATCAATAATCTTGGCCAGGTTCAGCGAAAAATCGGCAATTACGAAAAAGCCATCGACTACTATCAAGAATCGCTGACCATGAAAGGCGACGATGACGCGACAGGACGCACCAATACTCTCGTCAATCTGGCGTTGGTTTACAAGGAAATTCGGGATTACAGCCAAGCACTCCGCCTGATGGAACAGGCCTTGGATGTGGCAATGTCGGTGAATTACCTCCAGGGTCAGGCGTTCGCCCGCCGCAGCATCGGTGAAACGCAGTTGGAAATGAGACTGCTGCCGGAGGCGTTGGCCAACCTGTTGCAGGCCGCCCAGTACTACGAAAAGGTCAGCTATCGCAAAGGAATCGCCTTTTCCTACGCCAGTATCGGTCAGGTGTATGAAGAGCTGGGCAACAATGCGCTGGCAATGTCCTACTACGCAAAAGCCGTCAGCATCGCCGAAAAAATTGAGCAGCGAAAACTGACGGCAGACTTGTATTACTATACGGCCCGGGTTGCCAGAACGACCGGTGACAGTGCCGCAGCCTTCGGCTTGTTCGAAAAAAGCATCACCCTGTCGCGACAAATCGCCCATTCCGACATGCAGCAACGGATGTCGCTGCAACAAATAAGCTATGAAGCGGAGCAGCAGCAACTCGAGTTGGAAAGACTCAAACTGCAAACCGCCAGACAAAAGTTGGAGGCGCGCAACCGCAACAACCTTCTGCTTGCAGCCGCAGTCAGCCTGCTGATCATCGGCGTGCTGGCTATATACTTGCGGCGGCAGCTATCGATCAAACATGCCAAAGAACTTGAACTGCTGGCGGTCACAAAGCGTTTGGAAGCTGCGCAGGACAAACTAAACCAGCTGGTGTCCACCGATCATCTGACCGCTATCGCCAATCGCCGCTTTTTTGACAACAAATACCGCGAAGCTTTTGCTGCTGCAATAGCAAACAACAACGAACTGTCCGTCATCATGGTCGACATTGACTGGTTCAAGCCATACAACGACATCTACGGACATCAACCCGGCGACCAGTGCCTAAAGCAGGTTGCCCAGACATTAAAAGCCTCGCTCGGCGATACGGATTTTTTGCTGGCCCGCTATGGCGGTGAAGAATTTGTCCTGGCCGCCAGCCTTGGACTGGAAGCGACTTTGGCGCTTGCCGAACAGGCCCGGGGAAACCTGGCCCGGCAGAACCTTGCTCACACCGGCTCGCCTTACGGCAAAGTGACCTGCAGTTTCGGCGTCGCATCGATCCATGGTCTTGCGGATGCGAATCCCGAACAACTGATCAAGAACGCCGATGAAGCCCTATACCTGGCAAAAACCGAAGGGCGCAACTGCGTGCGCCCGTTCCAGTAAACCACATTTTATTATTCGCCGATAAATTCAAACCGTTTTAAGACCTTGTCGTCGCGTTCCAGCGTGTCCAAAAACATCGCCTCCGGTCGGACCCACAGCCCGCCTTCCCCGTAGAGCGCCCGGTATACCACCATCGACTCGCCGGTTTCGCTATGCGTGGCCAGTCCGATCACCTGATACTCGCCGCCTTTGAAGTGACGATAGCGCCCCGGCTTGATTTCCATCAGCTTTCACATCCTTTTGCTTTGGGGTAGGCCGATGGCCGGGCAAAGCCCAGTTCAGCATGATCATCCCGCAGCAACACTTCTGCCGGCGACCCGCAGGTCGCCACCTGACCGTCCAGCATCGCGATCACTAGGTCAGCCCAATCCATCACCCAATCGATGTCATGCGTCGAAACGATCAGCGTCTTGCCTTTCTTGTGCAGCCGGTCCATGATTGCCGACAGATTCACATTCCCGGCATAATCGAGCCCGGCGGTCGGCTCGTCCATTACCAGCACATCCGGTTGCATGGCCAAAACTCCGGCCAGCGCAACCCGTTTTTTTTGTCCCGGGCTGAGGAAATGCACCGGATCGTTCAGATAATCGGTCATCTCCACCGTTTCGACCGCCTGCCGCGCCGCCTGCTCGGCTTCGGCCAGCGTACAGCCCATGTTCATCGGGCCGAACAGCACGTCATCGAGCACCGTGGGCGCAAACAGCTGCATGTCCTGATCCTGAAAAATCAGGCCGATTTTCTGGCGCAGCCGGTTTACAGAGGCGCGGGAGTAGTCATAGGGCTGGCCCTGGAACAGCATCGCCCCGGTTGTTGGTTGCAAAATAGCATTGAAATGCAGGAATAACGTCGACTTACCGGCGCCATTCGGCCCGACCAGCGCGACGCGGCTTCCCGCCGGAATCGACAGGTTAAGGTTTTTCAGCACCGGCTTGCCGGCCTGATAATGAAAGCAAACATCTCTTGCTTCTAAAATGGGCGTTACGGACATCGTTGTTTTCCTCCGTTCAATGCGAAAACCAGACAGACAGCCCCACCAGGGCAATAATCACGGTCAGGCGAATCGGCGCCACCTGTTGCGGCGGATAACGAAACACCAGTCGCTCCGAATAGTTGCGCGACGATAGGCCAATGAACAAATCCCTGGCTGTGATAAAAGACTTGCGACCAAGATTGGCTGCCAAAATACCGATCGAGCGTAGCGAACGCGACAAATTGGAATAGCCCAGCCGCGATTGTTGGGCCGTGTAGATTTGACCGGCCGTATGCAAAATCACAAAAATGAACCGATAGGCGAGCAGCGCCACTTCCAGCACCGGCCGCAACACGCGCACCTGCGACGCCCAGGCCACCAGATAGCTGACCGGCGTTGTTCCTGCCAGCATGAGCAGGCAGGACGCAGCGGCAACCGACCGCAGCAACGCCGACTCCATCTCGCGTCGCCCGGCAGCAGTGATCCCGACATGCAGCGGACCCAGCTGCGTCTGCCAGAGCGCCTCAAATGGCTGCCAAGCAAAACTGAACAGGATCGTCAGCACTGCCGTCAGCAAAAACGGCAACAAAGTCCCCCACAGCCGCAGCCAGTAGGAAAATTCCATGCCTGCCCGCCATAGGACCGCCGACATAAAAAGAAACACCGCCAGATTCATCACCGGAGTGCCCGAACTGACGGCCAACAGCAATCCCCCCAGCCCGACGGCCAGTTTTTCCAAGATGCTGATGTGCACAAATCGATTATGATATGACAGATAATCCAGATACAGCATCAGGGATCAGGCAGCCCGGTCGGCCCGACGCCCCCGCTGAAAGCCGAACCAGTACCCGATAAAACCAGCGCCGATTGCAGCCTGCAGTGCAAATAAAAACGACTCCACTTCCGAGGACGGCGGCGACCAGATCGCAGCAAACCAAGGTTTATAATCGGGGTTGATCTCGGCCACGACATCCTTCACCTGGTCATCGGCCCCGCCAAACTCGGCGCCTGAGTTCCAGACTAGCGGCACGGCGGCGATCAATACCACCAACAGCAATAAAATCAAGTTCTCATGTTTTTTCATGCTTTGTGCTCCTTCCCTTTCCACCAAAGGTGGATCAGTCCCTGCTCGTTGTACCGCAACAGGGTATTATACACAACCACGCTAAGCAGTCCTTCGCTGATCGCCAGCGGAATCTGGGTCAATGCGAACACGCCGGCGAATTTGAGGAAAGAGGCAGCCATCCCGCCGACCGGGTCGGGGAACGCCACGCTCAATTGCCCGGCCGTCACCATATAGGTCGCCAGATCGCCCAGCGCCGCCGCCAGAAATACCGCAACCTTCTCCGACAGGCCTGCCGCACGCACGCCGCGAAACACCAGGTAGGCCGTCAGGCCACCGGCCACACCCATCGAAAACGTGTTGGCGCCCCAGGTCGTCAGTCCACCGTGGGCCAAGAGCAGCGCCTGAAACACCAGCACAATGCCGGCCAGCACCACCGAGACCCATGGGCCGAACAAGATCGCCGACAGGCCGATACCGGTCGCGTGCGAACTGGATCCGGTCACCGACGGCATCTTCAGCGCCGACAGCACAAAAATGAAAGCGGTAACCAAGCCAAGCAACAGCTTGCGCTCCGGGTGATTTTGCAATACACCGTTGATCCGGCCCACACCGACAGCCAAAAACGGTACGGTCGCTGCTAACCAGAAAAACGCGTGTTTCTGGGGCAAAAAGCCTTCCATAATATGCATCGCCTGAGCCAACTGCGGCAACAGCAATACGGACATAACAATCGAAAACAAAGTGATTTTTCTCATCCAGATTCCTCCTTGGCAAAACTGCCTATTTGCAGTCGCAGGCGGCTGTTTCAGCAAACGGCGCTGCTTCCGCCACATGTTGCAGATATATTTTGCGAAACGCCGGGTTTTCACCCAGTCCCCGCAACAAAGATTCTACCCGGTAGCCGGCCTCGGTCAGCTGACTCTGCCAGGAGTCCTCTTCCGGTCCCGCCATATCATTGAGCGCATGGTCGCCCGCCACCAGCATGAACGGCATCAATACCACCCGCTCGGCCTGCTCGCGCTCCAGCCACTCGACTGCCGCCTCAAAGGTGCGGCCACCTTCGACCGTCGCCGTAAAAACAGGCAACCCGGCCTCTTCCAGTCGTTCCTGCAGCAAATCATAACAGCGATCAGCCTCATGACCGCCCGAGCCATGCCCCATCAGCACCACGCGGGTGCGTTCGCCGTCAATGCAAACTGGCAATTGTGTCTGCAGCGCTTCCACCGCAATTTTAAAATCATCAACCTGTCCAGCCACAGTGCCTTCCTGGCAGAGGATCGGCCGGCCCAACTTCAGCGAAGCAAAAGCGCCGCTTTGGTGGAATTTCATCATCGCCTCGGTCAGTCGGTCATACTCCTCGCCGGGAATAATGTGGGTCGGTTGAACCAGCACTTCGTCAAACCCTTCCTGTTGCAACCGCTCCAGCGCTTCCTGCGCCGAATCGACCTTGATCCCTTCTTCGGCCGCAATGCGGGCCCGCACCGTTTTTGAGGTGAACGCGCGTCGCACTTCCCAGTCCGGATAGGCGGCCTGCAACTCTTGTTCGAGCAGATCGATATTCGCGACCCGGGTGGCGACGACCGACGTGCCAAAGCTCACTGCCAAAATCGCTTTCTTGGCATTTTTTATCACGCCGGCGCCGGATACTGTCGCCGACACGCTTTTGTTACGCCGGGTGAGGATGGTTGACAGATAGGTCACTTCTTCCGCCCGTACCGACAAGAAATCCTCATGCACCTCTTCTTCCGGTTGTCCGCATTTGGAAACCATCAGGGCATGATCGGCAAATCCATGCTGCTGCAGACGCTGACGCAGGTCTTCGAACTTGCGTGATATTTTCATCAATACCAGACGATCGGATACCGCCAGCACTTTTTCCAGTTTTTCCGGACTGATGGTGGCAGGCACCACACTGAGCACATCATCGCCTTCGACGATCGGCATTCCGTGGTGGCTGGCAATGGCGCAAAACGCGGTTACGCCAGGCACGGTTTCGATCGGATGTCCACAGTCCTGTAACAGCTCAAACACATAAATATAGGTGCTGTAAAACATCGGATCACCCAAGGTAAGAAATACGACATTTTGTCCGGCATCCAACCGTTGCTGGATCATTCGCCGATTTTCCTGCCAGGCGTCACCGAGCGATTCCGCATGATACACCATCGGAAATATCAGTTCCAGCACTTCTGTATCGCGCCGCATATGTGGCCGGGCAATGGACAGCGCAATGCTGTCATCGCGTTTTTCGGTGCGCGGCGCAATCACCACATCAGCGTCATGCAGCGCCCGTACCGCTTTGAGTGTCAATAATTCAGGGTCGCCCGGCCCTACGCCGATCCCGGTGAATTTTCCAGTTGCCAAGTTTCGTTCCTCCTCTTAACTGCAAAAAAAAGAAATCTCCACCCGGAAAGTGGAGATTGTACGTTCAAACCAACGCGCAAATCCCCTTCCCATCGCTCGTGGGTACAACGGTGATTGTTAAACAGGCAGTTCTTCTGACTCCGATTCATCGCTAAGCCTGCGCCTTCCCAAAACCAGTTGCTTCAGTGGCGTACAGCAGGCAGCTCCTCTTTACAGCGGCGGGACCGTGCCGGAGTTTCACCGGACTTCCCTATTAAGCCCAAAACCGGGCACCTGTTTCTTATGAAATTAATTGCGAGTAGATTATACCCGAAGCAGAAAAAAAACACAAGGCAAGCGCGCGAGGCTAGAGAGGTTTTGGCGCAAACCGCGCTTTTTCCCCATCACGCACGACTGACGTATGACACAGCCAACCCTCTTCGGTCCGGGGAAAATCGCTGCGGTAGTGATGGCCGCGCGACTCCTCTCGCAGCAGGGCGCTGCCTGCCACCAGCAAAGCGACTTCGCACAGCGTTTCCAGTTGCAGCAAATCCATCAGGGCCTGGTTGTAGGTTTTGATGTCGGCGACTTGTTTGCCGGCAAGCTCCGTCTGGATCGCCTGCACCTCTTCGACCAGCAAAGACAGACCTGTCCGCGTACGACTGACACCGGCATAACGCTGCACAGCAGCCTGCAACCGGCTGCGCAATGTCGTCAGCTCCGCTGCAGCTCTGCATCCGCCAGTCGCTGCCGGTCCGGCAATCCGTCGCCGAATCCGCGCCGTCTCTTCGGCCAACGACTCTGCCGCCAGTTCCGTCAACCCATGCTCGCCAGCCCAG
>JBGSKE010000234.1:0-3517 GCA_041741355.1 Negativicutes bacterium
TTCCGTAGTCGCCGGCTTGAGATTGAACGCCGTCTCCAAAATTTTTCGTGCGATGGGTCCGGCGGACGTAGAGCCATAGCCGCCTTGCTCGATAATAACCGCTACAGTGATTCGCGGATCATTAAACGGACCGTAGGCCACAAACCAGCCATGGTCATCGCCGTGGGGATTCTCTGCCGTCCCGGTCTTACCGGCCACCGCTACCGGAAAATTGGCAAAAACCCCGGCCCCGGTGCCGCCGGCCTCCGAAACGCCGCGCAGACCCTCGCGCACCAATTTGAGCGTGGCCGGACTAATGTCAACTCGCCCCATCTCTTCCGGCTTTGTCACACTGACAACTTCACCTTTGGCAGACAAGACTTTGCCTACCACATGGGGCCGCCAGCGAATTCCGCCGTTGGCAACCTCGCTCATCAGCACTGCCATCTGCAGTGGAGTCGCCAGCTGAAACCCTTGGCCAATCGCTGCGTCAAAGGTTTCCGCCAGATACCAATCTTCCTTAAAAACTTTTTCCTTGTAAGCCCGGTTTGCCACCAAGCCATCTGATTCGCCCGGCAAATCAATGCCGGTAAAACTGCCTAGGCCGAATAGGCGCGCATATCGCTCCAACGCATCGATACCGAGCCTGTTGCCCATCTCATAAAAGTACACGTTATCCGACATCGACAACGCCTGATAGAAGTTAATCCAACCCAACGCCTCGCCGGCGGCGTTCACCTTCGGCACCAACCAGTGCTGGCCCGAGTCAAAGATCAGTTCCTCCGCCGTCACCTTTTTCAAATCCAGCGCCGCAACCCCGGTTACAATTTTAAAGGTTGATCCTGGAGGATATTCCCCCGCAATCGCCCGATTGTCCATCGGATGAAACGGATTTTCGTTGATCGCCTGCCAATTTTTCGTTGAAATACCGCCAATGAAATGATTGGGGTCAAACGCCGGACGGCTGGCCATCGCCAATACCTCTCCCGTCTTGGGGTTCAGCACGACCACGGCGCCGGCTTGGGCCTTTTTATGGCTAGTCTGTGACTGCAGATAGCGTAACTGCTCATCCAAGGCATCTTCGGCCGCTTTTTGCAGCCTGTAGTCAACCGTAAGAACAAGATTATTGCCAGGAATCGGATCCTTTTTGTTCAGCAATTGGACCATCCGGCCTGCCACATCCACTTCAACCTGGCTGCCGCCATCAGTACCCTTTAATTGTTTGTCGTAGCGCCGCTCCAACCCGGATTGCCCAATCAGGTCGCCGGCCCGGTAACCTTGACTGCCGAGCGAAGCCAGTTCAGTCTCCGTAATTTCACTGACATAGCCAAACATATGCACGCCCAGTTTATTGTGATTGTAGCTGCGGACAGGCAATACTTCAACTACTACTCCGGGTAATTCAGCCTTCATTTCTTCAATCTTGGCCACAATATCCTGGCCGACGTCAATCTTAAGCCGTATCGGTTCAAACGAACTCTTGCTTTTTGCCAGCCGGTCCTCAATCTCTTTTGCATTCATGCCCAGTATGGCTGCTGCTTTCATCACAGTAGCCTGTTCTACGGCTTTATTGCCAGGCAGAATCGACACCGCAAAACCGGGGCGGTTGGTAACCATCAAAACCCCGTTGCGGTCGTAAAAATCGCCACGCGGTGCTACAACATTGACGTTTCTGGTTCTGTTTCCTTCCGCTAGGCGTTGAAACTCCTGTCCCTTGACCAGTTGAAGAAAGCCCAAGCGGCTGACCAACGCAACAAAGATCAGGACCAGCACCAGCGTTAAAATATCGAGTCGTTGATCCGTATTCTTCAAGCGCATTTTCAAACAAGCCCCACTATTTTTTTGTTTGGCTGCGTATCAACCAGACAATCAGGAAATGGACCGGTACTGCCAATAAAATGTGATAGGCGGTCGCTGGCAGCACCTGCACCAACAGACTCGCAATTAGGCGTTCTTGCCCGTACGCCAGCAAAAACACCACCGCCAAAACAGCTGCGCCGACTGTTGCGGCAGCAACCGCCAACAACGGAAGCAATAGGCTGCCTTGGTTGACTTTTCGTTCATACAGGCCGACCAAAAAACCCAAGAGCATTTTAGACAGCGTATTATAACCAAAAGGCCCCACTGATAACAAATCCTGCAGCAGACCGCCAAATACACCGCAGATTAGCCCGGTTTCCCTGCCGACCGTCAACGCAGCCGAAACCACAACCACCAGGACCAGGTCCGGCCTGACGCCACCAATGGACAGCACCGGGATAACTGTCGATTGCAGCGACACAGCCACCGCCATGACGATAAATAGCATCAGCGTTTTCATGGGGCGTTCGGCAGCTTTTCTGCAGTGATGACAAAAACTTCCTCAATTCTGGAAAAATCGACAGCCGGCCGGATCAGCGCATGTTTCATCAACCCGCCGTCATCATCAAGCACATCGACCACTTCGCCGATCAATAGTCCTTTGGGATAAATCCCGCCCAAACCCGAAGTCATGATTCTATCGCCTTTTATTACATCGCCGTCGCGGGTCAGGTTCTTCATTCGCAGACTGGAAAGCTGGGCCGGATTGCCTTCCACGACCCCCACCGCCCGCGACTGTGGTCTTTGAATCATCGCCGACGCCGAAGAACCGTTGTCAAGCAACAACCGCACTTTTGCTGTTCCGCCATACGCTTCCATCACATGGCCTACCAGGCCCTGCGTCGAAACAACCGGCATATTCACGCGCAAGCCGTCCTGCGTTCCACGGTTGATTAAGATACTGTAGCTAAAAGTTCCCGGGTCCCGGGCAATCACAGTAGCCGCTTTCATCTGAAACGTCACCGACTTGCCGCGAAAATCCAACATAGCTTGCAAACGTTCATTTTCGGCTGCCTTTTCGGTCAACTGAAACACCACTTGGCGCAGTTCCTGGTTTTCGGCGCGCAATGCCTGATTCTCCCGAAAAACCGTCGCCACATCGCGGGTGAAATCCCCGCCATGTCGCAAGATATTGGCCATTCCAGAAAAGACAAAATCAAACGGCGTCATGAATGAAGCAGCCAGATTTGCCATCAAAGGATAACGGGTCTGAACCCGCGCCGCCGAAACCGCTAGCAAAAAAACGGTGATAAAGGCCACGCAGAGCACGACCGTTTTTTTGTCAAACCAGCGCACGATGATAGTCTCCTTTAATTGCTCTTTTTGATCGACATGGTAACACGTTTCATGGTTTCCAGATCTTCGGCCACGATTCCGGTCCCTTTTGCCACGCAATCAAGCGCATCTTCGGCTACGATCACCGGCATGCCGGTTTCTTTGGTCAGCAATTTATCCAGGCGACGCAGCTGTGAGCCGCCACCGGTCATTACAATGCCGCGGTCCATAATGTCAGCGGATAATTCGGGCGGTGTTTTTTCCAAGGTAACTTTGACTGCGTCGACAATAGCACTGACCGGCTCCGACAAAGCCAGTTCGATTTCCCGCACCGACACCGGCAAGGTTTTGGGCAATCCGGTCACCAAGTCGCGACCACGGATTTCCATCGACTCTTCTTCTG
>JBGSKE010000235.1:0-4510 GCA_041741355.1 Negativicutes bacterium
TGCGACGCGTGTTACTGTCGTCGCTGGAAGGCGCGGCTGTGACTTCCGTCAAAATCGAAGGCGTGCTGCATGAATTTGCCACGATTCCTGGAGTCAGGGAAGATGTAACAGACATCATTCTCAACCTCAAAGAGTTGTGTCTGAAGTCCCACGCGGATGATATTCAGACAATGCGCATCGAATTTGAAGGTGGCGGCGCGATTACTGCCGGTGATATCGAAGCAAGTTCGGATATTGAAATCCTCAATCCCGAACTGCATTTGGCAACTGTTGAAGAAAAACACACTCTCCGGATGGAAATGATGGTAGAGACCGGCAAAGGCTATATTGCTGCTGACCGCAACAAAAAGGCGGACCACGTGATTGGCGTGATACCGGTAGATTCTATCTTTTCACCAGTGCTCAAAGTGAATTTCACTGTGGAAGATACCAGGGTCGGTAACCGTACCGATTATGACAAATTGACCTTGGAAATCTGGACCGACGGCAGCATCCGACCTGATGAAGCACTTGGTGAAGCCGCTGGAATTCTCCAGGACTCACTGTCTATCTTCCGACTCAGTACCGATCAACCCGGTATTGAAGGTAAGAAAAGTGAAGATGTTCCCAAGAATCCCGGCGAAATGACGATTGAGGAGTTGGATCTGTCGGTTCGTTCCTATAATTGTCTCAAGCGTGCCGGCATCAATTACGTTTCCGATCTGACCAAGATGACCGAAGATGAATTGATGAAAGTCCGTAACCTTGGCCGGAAGTCTTTGGAAGAAGTTAAGAAGAAACTTGTGGACTTAGGACTTTTCTTGCGAGAAGTCGAGGACTGATAAAGGAGGGTGGAGAATGGCTTACCGAAAGTTTGGACGAGATTCAAGCGCCCGTAAGGCGATGTTGCGCGATGTTGTGACTGCGCTGTTTGACAAAGAGCGTATTGAAACAACCGAAGCAAAAGCAAAAGAAGTGAGCGGGTTGGCTGATCAGATGATTACGCTGGCAAAACGGGGTGACCTGCATGCCCGCCGTCAAGCGCTCGCATTCATGACGGATGAAACTGTAGTGCGGAAATTGTTTGAAACAATTGCGCCGAAGTACAAAGAACGTCAGGGTGGATACACTCGGGTTCTCAAACTGGGACCCCGACAAGGTGACGCAGCGCTGATGGCGATACTGGAACTGGTGTAATGAGCCTTAGGGGCGACCGCAAGGGTCGCCTTTCTTTTATTGCAGGGGGAAGGGTGCGTTGCTTTGACAATCATGCTGCAGATTAAGGATTTGTCGCATACCTACCGGAATGAACAGAACGAAACATTGATAGCTTTGGACCAGGTGTCGATGGATGTAGCCGAAGGGGAATTTTTGGCGATCATTGGACGCAATGGGTCAGGTAAGTCGACGTTGGCCAAACACTTAAATGCATTGTTGATTCCAGATGCGGGCGAGTGCTTGGTAGCTGGTATGGATACTAGAAAGGCTGAAGTTTTGTGGGATGTCCGACAAACGGTGGGAATGGTGTTCCAAAATCCTGACAATCAAATTGTAGCGTCACTGGTTGAAGAAGATGTTGCGTTCGGCCCGGAAAACCTTGGATTGCCGCCTGAGGAAATCCTGCGTCGAGTTCAGTCGTCGCTCGAAATGGTTGGAATGTCCGAATATCGTTTGCATGCACCGCATCTGTTGTCAGGCGGCCAAAAACAGCGGGTGGCGATTGCCGGTGTGTTGGCAATGCAACCTCGTTGCCTGGTGCTTGACGAGCCGACTGCCATGCTTGACCCCGTTGGACGAAGGGAAGTTTTGGCTGCAGTGTGCAAATTGCATCGTCAACAAGGCATTACCGTAGTATTGATTACCCATTTTATGGAGGAAGCAGTCGCGGCTGATCGAGTAGTCGTGATGGATGCCGGGCGGATCATCATGGACAGCGATCCTGTCTCGGTGTTCAGTCAGGTAGACCGCATTCGCGCTTTGGGGCTTGATGTGCCAATTGCTGCTGATATTGCAGCGCGCTTGCGGCTTAAAGGGGTCGATATTTCGACCGGAATCATTCATGATGAAGAGCTGGCGGTGGCGCTATGTCCATAGAGCTGCAAAACATATCTTATACCTATATGCCAGGCACGCCGTATTGCCGCGAGGCCTTGCGCGAGGTCAGCCTGACAATCGAACCGGGCGAATTTATCGGGATTATCGGCCATACAGGCTCAGGAAAATCTACCCTGGTGCAGCATCTCAACGGATTGCTGAGACCGACAGCCGGTTCTGTCAAATTGAATGGCTCTGAGATGCATGAACGGAAAAAGTCCCTCAAATTAGTGCGCCAAAAAGTCGGCATGGTGTTTCAATATCCGGAGCATCAGTTGTTTGAAGAGACTGTGTTTGATGATGTTGCGTTCGGGCCGCGCAACCTTGGTTTAAGCAACGATGAAGTGCAGGAGAGGGTAGAGTCTGCACTGGAGTGCGTAGGACTGAATGTTGCTGAAATGAGTAAGCGTTCGCCATTTCGGCTTAGTGGCGGTCAAATGCGGCGGGTGGCGATTGCCGGCGTGATTGCGCTACGACCTGAGTATCTGGTGTTGGATGAACCTTCTGCCGGCCTAGATCCGTGCGGTCGCGACGAAATTTACGCACAGATATTGCAACTTTACCGCAGCAGCGGCATGGCGGTTGTTCTGGTGACTCACAACATGGAAGATGTTGCCCGAATGGCTAAGCGACTGCTGGTGATGGATCATGGGCGGATAAGATATGATGGACCACCGGCTGCATTATTTCATGATGAAACCATCCAGTTGCACGATTTCGGCGTAAGCTTGCCCCACGTGACGGCATTGCTCAAGACCCTTCGCGCCCGTGGCCTGGACCTTGATGATACCTTGCAGGATGAAGACGCTGTGGTCGAAGCAATTCAGGCTGCATTGCAAAGAAAGCGAGATTCATCATGCTGACGGATATTATGCTGGGGCAGTATTTCCCGGGAAATTCTTTTGTCCACAAACTGGATCCCCGAAGCAAAATTGTACTGACGCTCACGTTTATCACCAGTATTTTTCTGGCGACCAACTATATCGCGTATTTGACGGTGGGATTGTTTATCTGCATGATCGTCCTGGTGTCAGGCATTCCGGTTAAGATTGTCCTGCGCTCAATTAAGCCGCTATGGATCATTTTGTTGTTGACGGCAGGGATTCATCTGTTCATGACACCGGGCACTACGCTTGTGGCATGGGGGCCTTTGTCGATCACCGATGAAGGTGTTAAGCAGGGAGTTCAGATGTCGGCGCGGTTGATTTATCTTATTTTGATTTCATCGTTGTTGACGTTTACCACCTCGCCGATTGCGTTGACTGACGCAATTGAAAGGCTATTGTCACCGCTCAAGCGGGTCAAATTGCCGGTTCATGAGCTGGCGATGATGATGACGATCGCTTTGCGGTTTGTTCCCACCTTGCTGGAAGAAACGGACCGGATTATGAAAGCGCAGATGGCGCGAGGCGCGGATTTTACTTCCGGCAATATTATAAAGCGTGGGCAGAACATGGTGCCGATCTTGGTTCCCTTGTTCATCAGCGCCTTTCGCAGAGCAGACGAACTGGCAACTGCTATGGAAGCACGTTGCTATCGGGGTGGCGAGAACCGGACCCGCATGAAAGAACTTCAACTGGGACTGCGCGATGTTGTAGCTGCGATGGTACTTGCCGTGTTGATTGGACTGCTGGGATGGCTGCGTTGGGGATGAGCGTGCGGTCGTTTCAAGGAAAGAATTTGAAATTGACTGTCGCCTACGACGGTAGTGCTTATCACGGTTTTCAACGTCAGGCCAACGCAATGACTGTGCAGCAGGTTTTAGAAGAAACCTTGACAGTGCTGTTGGGCGAGTCGATTGTGGTTGCCGGCGCTGCGCGGACCGACGCCGGAGTCCACGCTTACGGACAGGTAATCAGTTTTCGAACGAATAGCCGTGTTCCGGTCGAACGCATTCCGATCGCCATGCAGGGAATGCTGCCGAGAGATATTGCCGTGATTGATGCACAGGAAGCCAATGCTGCTTTTCACGCCCGATTTGCTGCGACTGGTAAATTGTACCGTTACCGTATCCTGAATTCGCCAGTGCCTGATCCGTTGCAACGCAACTATGTCTGGCAGATGCCGCGTGCGATAGAGTTGCCGGAGATGCAAACTGCGCTGCAATCTATCGCCGGCGACCATCATTTCGGAGCATTTCAGTCAGCAGGCAGTTCGGCGAAAAACCCGGTCCGCACGCTCTATGACGCGACCTGTACGCGTCAGGGCGAAACGTTGGATTTTCATTTTCATGGTAATGGGTTCCTCTACCATATGGTGCGTAATATCGTGGGTACGGTAGTCGATGTGGGCACGAAAAAAATTTCGTTGACGGATTTTCAGCGGATATTTGACGGACGGGATCGCCGTAAAGCCGGTGCGACAGCGCCGGGTGCAGGTTTATATCTGCTCAAGGTATTCTACGAAAATCCTTGACAACCGACACAACTTCAAATAG
>JBGSKE010000236.1:0-1892 GCA_041741355.1 Negativicutes bacterium
AAGTCTTATCTGGATTGAAAGATCAGGAAATCATCGTTACCGCCGGTGTTCACAAGTTGAAAGAAGGCCAAAAAGTGCGGTTGGCAGGTGAAGCCAATTGAAAAACTTCAACCTGACCGAAATTGCCTTCCGTTATAAAGAATTCGTCTATTTTTGCATTGCCATTGTATTTATAGCCGGCATATTTGCTTATCGTCAACTCGGGCGGATGGAAGACCCCGATTTTGTTATCCGCCAGATGGTGGTGTCGGTTGCCTGGCCAGGCGCCAGCGCCCGGGAAGTGGAAGAACAGGTAACTGACAAACTGGAGAAAAAGCTGCAGGATACGCCAGGACTGGATTATCTGCGTAGTTACTCGCGCCCGGGCCAATCGATCATTTATGTTTTGCTCAAGGAACCGACGCCAGAAAAAGATGTGCGCCCTACTTGGCTGGAAGTTCGCAATTTAGCCAATGACGTGAAAACCTCGTTGCCTCAGGGCGTGCTCGGTCCGTTCTTTAACGACCGGTTCGATGATGTATTTGGTTCCATTTACGCCTTGACCGGCGATGGTTTCAACTACGAGGACTTGCGCGAGCAGGCGGAACGAATCCGTCGCACACTACTAGGCGTGCCCAATGTGAAAAAGGTGCAGCTGATTGGCGTGCAGGCCGAAAAGATATACATTGAAATCGAAAGCAGCAAGCTGGCTAAGCTGGGAATCGACCCCAATCTGCTAATCAATGCGATCAAGACGCAAAACGCGATGACTCCCTCCGGCATGGTGGAAACTTCGTCAGACAATGTCTATCTACGCGTCAGCGGCATGTTTGAAGACATCGAGAGCATTCGCAGCACCCCGATTCGCGCCGCCGGAAAATCGTTCCGTCTGGGCGATATCGCCAAAGTAAGCCGCGGCTTTGTCGATCCGGCCGATCCGAAAATGTTTTTCAACGGCAAACCGGCGGTCGGCATTGCACTGTCGATGGATAAGGGCGGCAATATCCTCACATTAGGCAAAGATCTGGAAGCGACGATCAGCCAGATCAAACAAGATCTGCCGCTGGGCCTGGAAATCGGCCAGGTATCCAATCAGCCGGAAATCGTCGAAGAGTCGATCGGTGAATTTGTCAAATCATTGTTGGAAGCAGTGGTCATCGTTCTCATTGTGAGCTTTGTCAGTCTCGGCCTCCGCTCCGGCATCGTTGTGGCATTATGCATCCCCTTGGTACTGGCCGCCGTGTTTGCCGGCATGAAGATGCTCAGCATCGACTTGCACAAGGTTTCCTTGGGCGCCCTGATTATATCCTTGGGTTTGCTGGTTGATGACGCAATTATCGCCATCGAGATGATGTCCGTCAAGCTCGAACAGGGCTGGAGCCGTTATGACGCGGCCTGCTACGCTTACACCGCAACTGCCATGCCAATGTTGACCGGCACTCTGATTACCTGCGCCGGCTTTATTCCGATCGGCTTCGCCAAAGGCAATGCCGCCGAGTTTTCCAGCAGCCTGTTCACAGTCATCAGTTTAGCTTTGGTGTTATCCTGGTTTGCCTCTGTAATCGTTACCCCCTTGCTCGGCTATCACCTGATCAAAACCAATCCGAACCATCATTCGGAAAACAACGTGTATGATTCGAATTTCTATCGTACGTTTCGCAACACGCTCACCTGGTGCCTGCATCGTCGCAAATTAGTGCTCTATCTGACACTGGGTTGCTTTGTCGGTTCGATTTTCCTGTTTCAGCTCATCCGTCAGGAATTCTTTCCGCCATCGCTACGCAAAGAAATTATTGTTGAAATGTCGCTACCCGAGGGATCATCCATTCGGGCAACCGAGGCTGTAGCCAATCGCTTTGCCAAAGAGTTTGCCAATGATCCCGACCTGGCCAGTTACAGCTATCACGTCGGTG
>JBGSKE010000237.1:0-1908 GCA_041741355.1 Negativicutes bacterium
GGCTTAGATTTGCTATATACTCATCATAAGCCAGACGATTTCCCAATCCGGTCAATGGATCAATCTTGGTCTGATTATGCAAGATAAAAATATAGTTCATCACAACGGCAATCGCCAAGCTATTCCAGATCGTTAAATAGACAAAGTAGTACAATTGGAAAACCGACAGCAAGAAAGGAATAATTGGCAGCAAACTAAGCATAACCCGTTCTTCGCGATTAATCTTCTTGCGGTTATCGTATAAAACCCACAAGATTATGCAGTAGTAGAAGGAAATGGACACGGGGGAAACGAAAAACAACGGACCTCGCAAGTATAGGTTTTCGTTGGTTATGCTAAAAATCCAATTGTACTGATAGCTGCCTAGCGAAACGATAGCATTGCCAAAAGCCGGCGCGCCAAGCCAAAGGAGTTTACTGATCTTTAGCCGTATATAGCGATTTGTTCTTTTATAGACATAAAGGGCTGCAACAATCGGGGCCAACGGCGCCAGTACAAAACCCGCCGTATCAACCAGCTTATGCAAAACGAGGAAATTTGCGTAACTTGCGGAATTTAATAGCACGCTTAACATTTCCAATAGTAAAATGGCTATCGTCAACAAGATAAGCGAAAAAAACAACTGGTGCACCGGCTCTTTGCGGTTGAATTTCAAATAGGCGTGCACCGCAATGCTGCCCAACAGCAAACCCATGAATATATTGACTTGCACTTCAATCATAGTATTGGCAGTCTCGCTCCCTTCACAGATTCAAACATGCGGACAAATAAAAAACCCAAGATCACAATCTCCGGTTACGAACGAATGGCGTGAACGCCCTCACTGCAACCTGGCTGTCATAGGTATCCCCTTAGACCCAATGGCTTTGCGCCCTCACCTTTCGATAAGTTTGCCAAATATTTAATTGTCTGCTGATTTAATTGTCTGCTGTATAGTTTTCTCTATCAATTCCAATGTTCCTGCCTTAGCTTGTTTATTATAAAGATAATGAGGTGTTTAGATTGAAACTGATCGAACTTGGCAAAGACCACCAGCAAGATGCCCTGCGGGACATCAAAGAGTTCTTTTGCGCCGAACGCGATGAAGAACTCAGCGACTTTCAGGCCCAGAACATCCTAGACTTTATTATCGCCCGGATCGGGCCAAGCATTTATAACCAGGCAATCTCGGATGCACATACTGTAATGCTAAACAACATCGAGGACCTTTATGGCCTAGAAAAACGCATCCTGCCCACGGCAAAAAAGATGTAAGCACTGCACTGCTCTGTGCGAATTTTGAGTTGACGCCTAACGATTGGTCAGGTTATATTAAAATAGGTTCTGCAATATGAAAAATCATGGGGAGGCTTACTCGATGCAAAAAGTCGTCTTAATCAATCTTGCGTCCAAAGACTTCGGTTCGGAAGGGATGAACAGCATTGAAGTGCAGGAGGTGCTGAGCGATGAAACCAGTCAGGGCTGGAAAGTAGTCAACGTCGCTGCTACTTCCGCTGGCGCCGGCTCCGGGTCATCAAGCGACTATAACTACACGATTCGCGGCTGGTTTCTCGTCACCTTGGAAAAGAACTAATCTGCAATCCCCAAACCCTTGTTCGCAATATAATCAATTCGTCACAGACGCAATAGCAAAAGGTTCTTCGGCAATCAGCCGAAGAACCTTTTTGTTTTACATTCTTATTTGTAACGAATGCTGCCTCTTGGCCCATTATAATAATAAGTCAGTTCCGAAATCTGTGTTAGATTGTACTTGTTTTTTTCCCAGTTCCAAATTTTTCCGCTGCTGTCTTTGATTCGGAAATTCCACCACGTCACATTGTTTGAATTGTCAAATGTGATGTCAATGCTTTCATTGCTGCTGACCGACGTGCCTGCCAGGATATTCTCTTCCCAGTCGTCGCTGTCCGC
>JBGSKE010000238.1:0-7631 GCA_041741355.1 Negativicutes bacterium
TGGATATTTTCCGCAAGCGGCAGATGCCGATGGAAGGCGAGCATGTAGAACTGCTCTGCCGTACCAGCGATTTTGTACGCGATTTGCTGGACGTCATCGAACAACGGCTGAGCGACAACGGCTATGAAGATGCCGCAGAAAAAATCATTGGCGAAATTCAGACAAAGATCAGTGACGGGCGAAGCCGCGAAAACACACCAACCTGTTCGCCACAGGCCAAACCGGAAATAGTCATGGAACCTATAGTTTCAGAACAGGTGAGCGAAATCGCGCAACAGGCAGAGGCTGAGCCGATTATGGATTTTGCCGACGAATTCAAACTGACGATTACGCCGGAGATGATCAAACGATTCACCGATGAAGCGATGGATACGTTTGAAGAAGCGGAAACTACGTTGTTGCAAATGGAACTGCGACCCAATGATAAAGAGCTGATTGAACAGGTCTTTCGCAATTTTCATAGTTTTAAGGGCAACGCCGGATTCTTCGGTTATGCGGATTTTGAAAAACTGAGCCACAAAGCGGAGAGTCTGCTGGATTCGGTCCGCGATGGTCGTAGCAGCGCCAGCCCCGCAATTATCAGCATTCTTTTGTCGGTTGTCGATGTCCTGCGTATTGGCGTACATAGTCTGGAGAAGGGCGAATTAGTCTCGATTCCCAATCTGGAGCAATTGCTGAAATCGATGGATGGAGTGGAAGCGCAGCGTTTCCCCGCCGACGAATCGGCAACTGCTGATTCGGACAACCGCATGCAAACGGAGTCGGATGATGGGGATGCTGGCAAGGAAACGCCAACAAACGGAACGTCGGCAAGCTCGAATGGTGCGGGCGGAAATCGCGCCGATGGCGACAAAAAAGTGGCTTCCTCTTCACAGGTGGCGCTGCGCGTGGACGTGGAAAAACTAGACCAACTGCTGGACCTAGTCGGTGAGATGGTCATTTCAGTCTCTATGGTATCGAACAGCCCGGATCTGGTTGGCCTCAATCTAGACCGATTTGAAAAGTCAATCATGCACCTAACCAAAATTACCCGCGACATTCAGGATGTGTCGATGTCGATGCGAATGATTCCTTTGTCTGGTGTATTCCGTAAAATGGTACGGTTGGTGCGTGACGTGGCGATGAAAGAAAACAAAAAAGTTGATCTGGAAATTATCGGCGAGGAAACCGAGGTCGACAAAACGATCATCGAGCAGATTTCCGATCCGTTAGTGCATCTGATTCGCAATGCGGTGGATCATGGCGTCGAATCGCCGGCTGAAAGATTGGCGTCAGGCAAGCCGGAGACAGGTAAGGTTACTCTGGAAGCCAAGCATTCTGCTGGTGAAGTTTGGATTTTGATCAAAGACGACGGCAACGGCATCAATCGCGACAAGTTGCTCAAAAAAGCGATTGAACGCGGCATTGCCAACGAGGATGCCTATGGCTGGAAAGATGAAGACGTCTATAAATTGGTATTCGAGCCCGGCCTAAGCACGGCAGCCCAGGTATCGTCGATTTCCGGTCGCGGCGTGGGGATGGACGTGGTGAAACGGAATATTGAAAAGCTGCGTGGTCGCATTGACATCCGCAGTTCACCCGGCGCCGGCACCATGTTCATCCTGCGGATTCCGCTGACGCTGGCGATTATCGAGGGCATGATCGTGCAGGTTGGCGATATCAAGTATGCGATTCCAATCACTTCGATCAACGAATCGCTCAGGCCGGCGGAAAATCAGATCACCGTTACGCCGGAAGGTCTTGAGGTGCTGAACGTCCGACACCAGCTACTGCCGGTGATCCGTCTGCACGAGGTTTATAAAGTCGGTAATGCCAGAACCAAGCTGACTGAAGGAATATTGATTGTTGTCGAGCATGATCTGAAAAAATATTGCCTGTTCGTGGATGAAATGGTTGGGCAGCACCAGATCGTGATCAAAGGACTGCCGGAGTATTTCGGCCGGATTCGTGGCGTATCGGGTTTCGCGATCCTGGGGGATGGCGAGATCAGTACCATCTTGGACATTGCCGGGCTCGTAGGCTCAATGGAGGGATTATTGGCAGATGTCAAACATTGATGCGCATTGAAAAACTAAAGAGCAGAACACTTACAAAAGAATTGAGGAGGTGATGTTATGAGTGCAAAAGAAAGAGTGGACGAAGATTTGTTGGATGATGACGACGAGAACGAAGACACGCAGGAAGGAAAGTTTCTTACCTTTCAGTTAAACGATGAAGAATATGGGATCGAGATCGGCTACGTTACCGAAATTATCGGCCTGCAAAACATCAACGTGGTGCCCGACATGCCCCATTACATCCGCGGAGTTATCAACCTTAGAGGCAAGGTCATCCCGGTCATGGACGTGCGACTCAGGTTCGGCGCTCCGGAACGTCAATATGATGAGCGGACCTGCATCATCGTAATCAACGTCAAGGATCAATCGATTGGCTTGATTGTCGACCGCGTATCCGAGGTGCTCGATATTCCAGCGTCCGAAATCGAACCCACGCCGGAACTGCGTAAAGGCCGTAGCAATCGATTTGTCAAAGGATTGGGCAAAGTGGGAGACGAAGTGAAGATGCTGCTGGAAGCCGAACACATGCTGTTCGAAGATGCAGACGAAGTGGAGTCGACTAAGTAGAAAAAGAGGGAATTTCTGATGGCGTTTACTTATTTCTTTCGTGACCTGCAGACGCTCAACACGGCGGTGCGTTATCTCGTTCCGTTTTCATCGGGTGCAGCCAAACTCAGGGTGTGGGACGCCGGATGTGCGATGGGGCAGGAGCCTTACTCCTTGGCGATTTTGCTGGCAGAGGCAATGAACCATTTTGCTTACCGCAATCTCAAGATTTACGCAACAGATATCGATGGCAGCAATCTGTTTCGTGAGATCATCGCCAGCGGGACTTACCCGACGGAAGAGCTGGAGCGGATTCCCCGTGAGTTATTTGACAAATATTTTGTGCCGGCGCAAAAACCGGGGCATCATCAAATCGTCGATCCAGTGCGCAGCCGGATGGAGTTTCAGCGTCAGGACCTACTGCAACTCCAACCACCGGCCACGGAAATCTCCCTGGTCTTGTGCAAAAACGTACTCTTGCATTTTCAGCCGCACGAGCGGGTGGAAGTGATGAAGATGTTTCACCGGGCACTGGTGCCGGGCGGGTTTTTCGCCACCGAGCAGACCCAGAAACTGCCGCCCGAGTTGGACCCCTATTTTGAACAGGTTTCGCCGGACTGTCAGATGTTTCGCAAAATCGGCGGATCAATATGAGAATATATCCGCTCAAATCCAACAGTTCCGTGTATACCTGCAATTCGTACCTGATTCTCGGCGACTGGAACCGGCTGGAGGACATCAATTGCCTGGTGGATGTCGGAACCGACGGAGCGATTGCCGACGAAATACGCGGAATGTCCACGGGGTTTGGTAAACGGCCGGTCGAGCGGGTGATCTGTACCCACAACCATTTCGACCATGTCGGCGGGTTACGGCGTTTCAAACAGGAATATCAACCGGAAGTATTCGCTTTCAACTCATTTCCCGGCGTTACGGCAACGCTGCGGCACGGCCAGCTGATCCGTTGCGGCGACGAGTATTTTGAAGTGATTCACGTCACCGGTCACTCCAACGATTCGATTTGTCTGTACTGTCCAAGCGGTGGCGTGCTGTTTTCCGGTGATACTCCATTGACTGTCAAAACGCCGGGCGGGTCGTATTCGGCAGTCTTCGAAAAACAACTGGAAGATCTGGCCGCGAGAAATGTGGAAATTATTTATCCGGGTCATGGCGATATCATTGAATACCGAGCCAAAGAGATGATTCAGGAAACTCTGCGCAACGTAAGAAAAAGTCACATGGTTTAAGGAACGGAACCGGATAATCAAGGATGATTGAGAAGGAGGGAAAATCAACGTGTTTGGGAATATGAAACTCGGCGCAAAAGTATCATCGGCGTTTGTTGTGCTGGTCCTGTTGTCGATGATCGTCGGTGGGGTGGGCTATTGGGGAATGAACAAACTCGGCAATATCACGGATGATTTAGGCAAGAACCGGATGGTCAAGGTTGATGCGCTAGGAACGATCAGTGAGGCGCAGACCGCAATCAAGTCTGCGGAGAGAACTCTATTGGTCAATGGGCTTGATCGTGCATTAGCAAACCGTCAGCTTGAGGAAATCAAGCGGGCTTGGGACAGAGCCGACAAAGCCTGGAAAAAATATGAGAGTTTGCCGATAACCGGAATTGGTAAGGGAATGTGGGACAAGCAGATAGCAAGTTGGAATGCTTGGAAAAAGGACCATCAGGAGTTTTTGCGCTTAAACGAGGAGTACATACGGTCAAACAATAATCCGGCCATATTGGCCAGAATGCAGTCACATGCGTTGGAAACGGAATATCGTTCATTTGTTGAAGCCGAAAAAAACCTGATTGCAATGATCGAGTACAACAACAAACAGGCTGATGCACAGTTGGTTGCTGCAGATAGTGCCGAGAAAACCGCGCTGTATATTTTGCTTGGTGTATTGGCCTTTGTGCTGTTGTTTGCTGCGGCAATGGGCATTATGTTCGTCAAAAATATCAGCGGTATTGTCAACGACCTGCTATCAGAAACGGAACGACTCGTTTCGGCGGCGATCGCCGGTAAACTGGATACCCGTGGCAATGTGAAAAAAGTTAATTTCGAGTTCCGGGGAATTGTCGAAGGCATCAACAAGACTCTAGATGCAGTCATTGGGCCCCTGAATGTGGCGGCCGAGTATGTCGACCGGATCTCCAAAGGCGATATTCCGCCCAAGATCACCGACAGCTACAACGGCGACTTCAATGAGATCAAGAACAACCTGAACCAGGCGATCGATGCGGTCAATGCGCTGGTCACCGATGCGGCGATGCTTTCGCAAGCAGCGGTGGACGGCAAGCTCGATACCCGGGCCGACGCGTCCAAACATGGCGGCGACTTCCGCAAGATCGTCGAAGGCGTCAACAAGACGCTGGACTCGGTCATCGGACCACTGAACGTAGCGGCTGAGTATGTAGACCGGATCTCCAAGGGCGATATCCCGCCGAAGATCACCGATAGCTACAATGGCGACTTCAACGAGATCAAGAACAACCTGAACCAGGCGATCGATGCAGTCAACGCCTTGGTGACCGATGCAGGAATGTTGGTTACAGCAGCAGTGGAAGGAAAGCTCGACACTCGTGCTGATGCGTCCAAACATGGCGGCGACTTCCGCAAGATTGTCGAAGGCGTCAACAAAACGCTCGACTCGGTCATCGGACCCTTGAACGTAGCGGCTGAGTATGTAGACCGGATCTCCAAGGGCGATATCCCGCCGAAGATCACCGATAGCTACAATGGTGATTTCAACGAGATCAAGAACAACCTCAACAACGCGATCGACAACATCAACGCGCTGGTCATTGACGCCAACATGCTGGTGGTAGCGGCGGTCGAAGGCAAACTGGCAACCCGTGCTGATGCGTCCAAACATGGCGGCGACTTCCGCAAGATTGTCGAAGGCGTCAACAAAACGCTCGATTCAGTCATCGGACCACTGAACGTGGCCGCCGACTATGTCGACAAGATCTCGCGCGGTGAAATTCCGGCGAAGATCACTGACAACTACAATGGCGACTTCAACACAATCAAGAATAATCTGAACCAAGCCATCGATGCGGTCAATACGTTGGTCGCCGACGCAGGAATGCTGGTGACGGCGGCGGTCGAAGGCAAGCTGGCGACCCGCGCCGACGCGACGAAGCATCAGGGCGATTATCGCAAGATCGTCGAAGGTGTCAACAAGACCCTCGACTCGGTCATCGGCCCCTTGAACGTGGCCGCCGACTATGTCGACAAGATCTCGCGCGGCAACATGCCGCCAGTCATCACTGACAGCTACAATGGCGATTTTAACACGATCAAGAACAACCTGAACCGCTGTATCGAAGCCGTCAATGGCCTAATCGCCGAGAGTGTCACGCTGTCGCGAGCGGCAGTCGAAGGTCGGCTGCAGACCCGCGGCAAGGCCGACAAGTTCGAAGGCGGCTACCGTGATATCGTCCAGGGCGTCAATGATACGCTGGACGCCGTTCTCAAGCCGATCGAGGAAGCGGCGTCGTGCCTGAAGGAAATGGCCAATGGCAACCTGAACGTGGAAGTCAAGGGGAATTACCAGGGCGACCACGCGATCATCAAAGATGCACTGAACGGCACGATCGATGCAATGAACGACATTCTGGGGCAAGTGAGCATGGCGGTTGAACAGGTCTCGGCCGGTTCACGCGAGATTGCCACTTCCAGCCAGGCGCTGTCGCAAGGCGCCACCGAATCCGCCAGCGCAGTGGAAGAAATCTCGGCTTCGATGCAGGAGATGGGTTCGCAGACCAATCAGAACGCGGAGAATGCCACCCAGGCCAATCAACTGGCTGTGCTGGCCCGCGACAACGCGGAAAGAGGTAACGGTCAGATGACGCAAATGGTCAAGGCGATGGGCGACATCAACCAATCTGCCAACAACATTTCCAAGATCATCAAAGTCATTGATGAGATCGCCTTCCAAACCAACCTGCTGGCGCTGAACGCCGCAGTCGAAGCAGCCCGGGCCGGCAAGCACGGCAAAGGCTTTACCGTAGTCGCCGAGGAAGTTCGCAACTTGGCGCAACGCAGCGCCAAAGCAGCCAAAGAAACCACCGAGATGATCGAAGACTCGATCAAACGGACGGAGGTTGGCACCGCGATTGCTGAGAACACATCCAAGGCGCTGGAAGAAATCGTTGTCGGCGCAACTAAGGTAACCGATCTGATCAGCGAGATTGCCGCCGCATCCAAGGAACAGGCGCAGGGCATCGGCCAGATCAACAATGGCCTAGGTCAAGTCGACCAGGTAACCCAACAGAATACCGCCAGCGCCGAAGAAATGGCATCCGCCGGCGAAGAGCTGTCCAGTCAGTCCCTGCAACTGAAACAGATGTTGGCCAAATTTCAGCTGAAAAAAGCAGCCGGATCCCACCTGGGCGGCGGATATGGCAGCGGTTACAGCGCTGACCATTACGACGCAGGACCGTCGATGCGGCAAACTGCCAGCCGGCAACGCAGCGATGTACCATGGGGCGGAACCCCTGCGAAATCCGGCAGGAAAAATGCCCGCGGCAGCGAAGTAAAACCCGAAGAGATTATTTCGCTTGACGACCAGCACTTCGGCAAATTCTAACCCAAAAGATAGGATACCGTAAACAGGATGAGGCAGGAGTAGCTTGCCTTATCCTGTCCTGTTGGGAGGCTTATCGTGGTAATCGGGCAACATCAACTGTCGATGGAAGAGTTTGATCTGATCCGCAAACTGGTTTATGACCGGTTCGGTATCCATTTGAATGAACAGAAAAAGAGTCTGGTTGTTGAGCGGTTGCAAAAAACTCTCCGTACAGGTCAATTTGAAAGTTTTCGCGCTTATTACGACTATGTGATGCGAGACCGCAGTGGCAAGGCTTTATTGGAACTGGTGGACCGAATTTCTACCAATCATACGCATTTCTTTCGCGAGAAAGATCATTTTGTTTTCATGCAGACGACTTGGCTGCCAGCCCTGAAAAAAGCCGCCCAGACCGCCGGCAAGAAAAAAGATATCCGCATCTGGTCCGCCGGC
>JBGSKE010000239.1:0-3091 GCA_041741355.1 Negativicutes bacterium
GTGGGCGCTGATCAGAAACAGTTCGCTGTTTTCAACTTTGGCGTAGGAGTCGGTCAGGTTGGCCCGACCGCCGCGCAGTGATTTGATCTCGGTGCCGGTCAGTACGATGCCGGCTTCAAATGTTTCGTGAATATGGTATTCGTGCCGGGCCCTACGGTTTTCGGCGACGATCTTTATGCTTTGATTTTTTCCCGCCAAGGGGGTTCACCTCTTTTTGTTTTGCTTTTCTTTTACTGGGGGCAGAGTTTGCTTTTCGAGTGGATGGGCTTGCCCCGCGCGGCTTTGCGCCGTTTGGTTTGGTTCGGCTTTGCGCAGCGCCGCCTGCCAAAATGAAGTCCAGGTTGCGTTCGGACGGGCTGGCCTTGATTAGTTCGACAGTCACGGCGTCACCCAGTCGGAAGCGTTTTTTCAGCCGCTCGCCAATCAGACAGTGCTGGTCTTCCAGGTATTGATAGTAGTCGTCTTGCAGCGAAGAAACATGGACCAGGCCTTCCACGCCGTTTTCCAGTTCGACGAAGAAGCCAAACCCGGTGACTCCGGCAATGATGGCCGGGAATTCATCACCGACAAACTGCTGCATGTATTCGGCGACCTTCATGTCGACCGATTCCCGCTCGGCATCGGTGGCGGCGCGTTCCCGGTCGGAACAGTCAGAAGCGATCTGCGGCAGTTGCGACTGCAGCTGCTCTTTGCGCTGGGCCGATAGCTGACCGGCAAATGTCTCGCGCAGCAGGCGGTGGACGATCAGGTCGGGGTAGCGCCGGATCGGCGAAGTGAAGTGCGTGTAGTATTTGGCAGCCAGGCCAAAGTGGCCGGCATTTTCCGCTTCGTAGCGGGCTTGCTTCAGGGAGCGCAGCATCAGGGTGGAGACCATTTTTTCCTCCGGTTTGCCTTCCATCCACTTCAGGGCTTTTTGCAGATCCATCGGGCTGACATTGGTCCAGGCGCCGATGCGTTGACCGAGGCCGCGCAGCAAGTCGGCCATCTTGGCCATTTTTTCCGGGTCGGGGTCAGCGTGGACGCGGAAAATAAACGGGATTTCGCGGCGGTCCATATGTTCGGCGACTGTTTCGTTGGCAGCCAGCATAAATTCTTCGATGATCGATTCGGCGACAGAGCGGGTTCTTTTTTCGATGGCGATCGGCACGCCCCGTTCATCCAGTTTGATTTTGAGTTCCGGCAGATCAAAGTCGATTGCGCCGCGGCGAAATCGTTTTTGGCGCAGGGCAGCGGCGAGGGTTTCCATTTTTTCCAGCATCGGTACGAGCGGCGCATATTGTTCGCGCAAGGCGGCGTCTTTATCGGCGAGAATCCGCCGGACTATATTATAACTCAGGCGGGTGCGGACACGGATCACACTGGCGAACAATTCATACTTGATGACTTTGCCGCTGCTGTCGATATCCATTTCTGCAGAGAGCGTCAGCCGGTTTTCGCCGTGGTTGAGGCTGCAGATGCCGTTGGACAGGCGATGCGGCAACATTGGAATGACCCGGTCCACCAAATAGACGCTGGTGCCGCGTTGGCGCGCTTCCTGATCGAGCGGGCGGTTTTCCCGTACATAGTGACTGACATCGGCGATGTGCACGCCAAGCCGGAACAGGTCGGGACCGATTTGCTCCACATGCACGGCATCGTCAAGGTCTTTGGCATCTTCGGAATCAATGGTGACGG
The DNA here is from genome assembly GCA_041741355.1 of Negativicutes bacterium. Taxonomy (GTDB): domain Bacteria; phylum Bacillota; class Negativicutes; order UBA1444; family UBA1444; genus UBA1444. Next base: position 1,675 of record JBGSKE010000239.1, read on the forward strand.
TGGCCAGTTCGCGCAAATCGCGACGACCGGTCAGTTCATCCGGCAGTATTGCTGTGGCGATCTGGTCGGCTTCTTGCGCAGCTGCCGGCGGGAAATCGGTCGGCAGCTGATGCACAGCCATGACGGTCAAAACATCGACACCCGGCTCGCCCAGCTTGCCGAGGATTTGCGTGACGCGTCCTTCGGCTTTTTTCTCCTGCTTGGGCCAGCGAGTGATTTCTACGACGACCTGATCGCCGGGGCGCGCCGCTGCGGCCGATTTTTTGGGAATGATAATCTCAGCGGCCAGCTTGCTGTCTGCTGGCTGCACCAGACCCAGACCGCGCGAGTTGATGCTGAATGTGCCGACAATATGGGTATTGGCGCGTTCAAGGATTTTTACGATCTCGCCTTCGGCTTTGCGGCCATCGGCAAGCTGGCGTTCCTGCACGCGAATTTGTACAGTGTCGCCATGCATCGCATCCAGCATTTTTTCACGGGGGATATAGACATCAGACACAGCCTTGTCGGCGGAAATGACAAAGCCAAAACCCTTGCCGGACATTTGCAGCCGGCCTTCAAATAAATTGTCGAGCGACTTCACCGGCGTTTTCATGACGGATCGATAACGAATACTTTTGCCGTGCCTTGCGCCGTAACGGTGCCGTCCGGCAGTTCGATCGTTCCTTCCGTTTCATACAGACGGCCTTTGCTTTTGGTGATGCGTCCTTTGATCAGCAGCGGCACGCCGATCGGCGTCGGTTTGTTGTAGCGCACTTCCAGCCGCCCGGTTACTGCGTTCATGCCTTTGGCATAAAGATAACGGGCCATGATTTCGTCGAGCAGCGTGCTGACAATGCCGCCGTGCATGATGCCATCATACCCCTGATGTTGGGGCTGGCCGGTAAACTGGCTGATGTAGGTGTCGTCCTGCTCACGAAAGCTGAGTTTCAGGCCGAATGGGTTTTTCGGGCCGCAGGCAAAGCACCATTCATTTCTTTCATCTCTTTCGTCTGCAACAGTCGTATTTGTATCCATTAAAATTCTCCTTTTACTTCTTGGTAATAGCCTGCGTTCCGTTTAGCACCGGTTTTAGCCAAAGTGCGGGATCGTCAGGCATGGGGCGAAGATCCTGTATGTTATACAGCTGGGGATTGGCCAGATATTGGGCGGAAAATCCTTTGGCGACCGCATAAACGTCACCGGTTGCCGGGCGGTGCAGTCGTTCCAATCCCTGCAGTTCGTCGGCGCGTTTCTCCGCCAGCATGTCATCGGCTGGCAGCCGCTTTTCCCAGGCCAGCGCCATCGCATCCAATACCGGTTTCAACGAGTTGCCGGGATCGAGCAGTACCGGCGAATCTTCGGCCCGGTCTTTTTTGCATTTCTTTTCGTAACTGGGTGCCAGTTTAAAGGAACGGCCAATTTTCAGCAGCTCCGG
>JBGSKE010000240.1:0-7495 GCA_041741355.1 Negativicutes bacterium
TGGTGGAGTCGTCGAATCGCAACGTTCGTGAACTGTGCGGCTTAACATTGAACCAACCTTTGGCGACCCAGTTCCTGGCTGCATCCTCATAATAGACGATCGCAACATTCAGGGTATGGGGATAGGGGTTTTTTAGGTTGACGTTGATCGCTTCCGCCGGATTCGGCGAAACAATGAACATCGCCACTACCAGGAGACCAAACAGGATTTTGCTCATGCTTTTTTTCATTACCATCACCTCTTTGTTTTTTTATCGGTCGCTTGACTCTGATAGACGAGCGGCGGGTCCATCCGGTCCATGTCGTTCGGGTCAAACAGACACTCGGCGTTGAGTTTGAACAGTTCATTCAGTGCGGGAGTATAGCTGAAGAAATGTTTCCATGGATCCGAGGCGGAATTGTGAATGACCACTTCCAGCAGCAATTGCGTGAGGGGACCTGAGGGGGCCGGTCGAACCAGAAATCCGGTAGCGGTGACCTTTTCCACTGATTGCGAGTGGGTCTCCGGCACATAGAGTTCCTTTACCCTTTTGGCCAGTTTATGCTCGTCCAGACCCAGTTCTTTCATCACATCGGCGAGAGCCATGAACTGATTTTCTTTTTTGTTGAAATTGTAGCTCGTAATGTCGCCATCGCTCCCGTAAGAAGGGTAAGTGGCGGCAGTCGTTACAATTTGCAAATACTCTGCGTTCGAAAAGGGATATGACCTTATTTCGATCCAGTCACGGTCTTGCTGTTTGCTCATGAACTCGTTGTATCGCTGCTGAATGCCAAATTTGATCGCATTGTTGAACGATTCTATTTCCGGGTTTCTGCCGCCGTACCGGGCCAATGCCGGTTGGGCGCCATTGTAGTTGATCATGAGAATTTCTGCGATATTGGCGCCGACATATTCCTGGGTCATGACGCCGATTTTGCTGCTGTCGTTATTGAGCGCGATATTCGGTGCGTTTTTGCCTGTTGCACCGGCAACGCCGCCGCAACAGGCAGCCAGCAATAACGCCAGCATAACGCTCAGCAGCCCGTGCAGTGATTTTTTCATTTGTGCTCGCCTCCTCATTGTTTGCGCATAAAATCCTCACTATCTCACGGTTAAAACTATACACTAGAGCATCCCGGCATAATAGACCCGAAAAGTAGCCTTTTGCCAGTCAAGGGCGATGTGGTAAATTTAGCTGTTTCATTATTATTTGCAGGCATGTGTTCGATAAACTTTATGATGCTATATTCTTAAAAGATGTTTATCTTATAGCGATTGGGGTGGTGATCGATTTTGATTATTCAGGTCACGGCGGCGATTTTTTTTCAGGACGGCAAATACTTGATCTGTCAGCGGGCGTACGATGATGCATTGCCGCTGCTCTGGGAGTTTCCCGGCGGCAAGGCCGAAGACGGCGAGACGCTGGAACAGTGCATCATTCGCGAATGCCAGGAAGAGCTGGGCGTCGACATCAAGGTGTGCGGCGAGGTCGGCAAGACCAGCTATCCGCATGCGGGCCGCGATTTGGAGTTTACGTTCTTTAGTGCGGAGATCGTCGGCGGGACGTTGACCACTGTCGTGCATGAACAGATCAACTGGGTATCGCCGGCGCAGCTAAAAGAGTATAATTTCTGTCCGGCAGATGTCGAGATCGTGGAAAAACTGGTGAATAAAAAGCCAACATAGTCAAGGGAGCCTTTTTCATGGAACTGCACCAACTGCAATATGTGGTCGAATTGGCCCAGCAAAAAAACTTCACCCGGGCGGCCGACCGGATCAATGTCAGCCAGTCCACGCTGTCCCACCAGATCGCCAAACTGGAGGAAGAGCTGGGCATCAAGCTGTTTGAGCGAACCTCCCGCACCGTCAGCCTGACCCAGGCCGGCGAGGATTTTGCCAACCATGCCAAAGTCTTGCTCGGCAATCTGGAGAACGCCAAACAAAGCGTCCAAAGCTACCGCGGCCTGCTGAAAGGCACCCTGCGCATGGGCGTGATCGCTTCGCTGGGGAGGATCGACTATGCCAACATGCTGGCTGCGTTTTACCGGCAGCATCCGGGGATCAACTTTGAAATCGTCCAGGCCGGTACATATCAGTTGCTGGAAAAGCTGGCCGCCAAAGAAATCGAGCTGGCGTTTGTCGTGATGCCGCCGGCGGACCAATACAAAGAGCTGAAATTTCAGTTTCTCGCCGCCGACGACTATGTGTTGGCGCTGCCGCCATCCCACCCGCTGGCCGGGCGCGGCGCCATCGACCTGGCCGAGGTTGCCGCCGAAAACTTCATTTTTCATCCTGCCACCGACCGCATGTTTTCCACCTGTCTGGAGGCCTGTCAGTCGGCGGGATTTGCGCCGCGCATCGTCTGTGAGAGCAGCCATTCGCCCACCTGCCTGTCGCTGATCAGCGCCGGCATGGGTATCGGCTTTTTCCCGCGGGAAAAGCTGGAGAAGCCAACATTTGATGTGGCGATCGTCCGCCTGAACCAGCCGTTGAAAAAAGAGATCGTGCTGGCGGTGGGCCGCGAGTCCGCGCCGACGCCAGTGGCAGCCAAATTTTACAGCTTTGCCCTGCAGTGGGTAAAAGACCTGCAGCTGCCGTAACCGCCCCCAATTCCCGCCGTTGAAACAGATGCGACCCCGATTGCCTTTAGCGGCAGCCGGGGTCGCTTTTTATTGATCGATAAAACCGATAGCTGGTATGCATAACATGATTTGCGAGAATTCTGTCAATGCAATACCATTCAGATGGATGAAAAAGTTCGGGGAGGGACTAGTTATGGCAACGGAAAAAAGAGAGATCACCACGGAGCAACGCGAGGAACTACATGCGGCGATGGAACGAGCCCGCAAGGCGCTGGCCATCATCGAGACGTATGATCAGGCGCGGGTAGACAGGTTGTGTCAGGCGGTAGCCTGGGCAGTGGCCAACAAGCAGACGTTTCAGAAACTGGTGGATATGGGGATTGCCGAGAGCGGCCTGGGCGACCCAGTCAGCCGGATGGGCAAGCGATTCAAAATTCGCGGCGTGCTGCGCGATGCACTGCGGCAGAAAAGTGTCGGCATCATCGAGGAATTGCCGGAAAAAGGCATCGTCAAGTATGGCAAACCGGTGGGCGTGATTGCCGGCATCGTGCCGACGACCAACCCCGACCTGACACCGGCCGGCATTGGCGTATATGCGGTGAAGGCGCGCGACGTCGTTATTTTCTCGGCGCATCCCCGTGCCAAAAACACGACCAAGGAAACGGTCCGCTTGATGCGGGAAGCCTTGGAGCGGGAAGGAGCTCCGGCCGATGTGTTCCAATGCCTGGAGACGGCCAGCATCCCGATGGCGCAAGCGTTGATGTCCGCCGCCGATCTGGTCCTTGCTACCGGTGGCCGGGATATGGTCCGTTCCGCCTACGGGTCGGGCACGCCTGCCTATGGGGTTGGCGCCGGCAATTCGACCATGGTCATCGACGAAACCGCGAATGTGGTCGAAGCGGCGCATAATACCATGCTCAGCAAGACGTCCGATTTTGGTTCCGGTTGTTCAGCGGACGGCAACATCATCCTGTCGGATGCGATCTATGACCAGTTTATCGCCGAGCTCGTCAAAGTGGGCGGCTATCTGGCCTCGGAAACGGAAAAGGCGATGCTGCGCCGGGTGATGTGGGATGACGAGGGACATCGTCTGCCAAACACGGTGGCGATCCGGCCCCAACAACTGGCCCGCGCCGCCGGTTTCAGCATTGCCGAGGATTGTAAGTTTATCTTTGTCATTGGCGACGGGATCGGCAAACAGCATCTGTTCTCGGCGGAAAAACTGACCACACTGCTCGCCATCCACAAGTACTGCGGCGAATTTGAAAATGCGCTGGAAAAAGTCCGGGCGATTTACGAAGTCGGCGGCAAAGGACACTCGGTGGGGATTTATTCCTTCAACGAGGACCACATCCATCGCCTGGCTCTTATGGCGCCGGTCAGCCGGATCATGGTCCGCCAGCCCCAGTCCAAGGCCAACGCCGGCGCCTTCAACAACGGCATGCCGATGACATCCAGCCTGGGTTGCGGCACCTGGGGCGGCAACATCGTGTCGGAGAACGTGCATCTGAAACACTACATGAACACGACCTGGGTATCGACGCCGATTGCCGAGGACAAGCCGTCCGACGCGGAACTTTTTGGTGAGTTTTATCGTCCCGAGCTGGAACAATAACGCGGGAGGTGCACTATGTTCTGATCGGCGCTAATCCAGTTTCAGCACATGGTCGCCGTACTTGTCGCTGACAATGCGTAGAAACAGTTTGGCGGCCTTGGAGACATAGGCGTTTTTCTGTACGGCGACGCAGCGGGTCCACCAGGCGTTCAGATTGTCGTCGACAAAGTAGTAGTCGCAGGGATAGCTGCCGGGAAATATGTTTAGGTATTGCAGCGGCACAAAGGTCGCGCCGATGCCAGCGCAAGCCAGCCGCCGGGCCGTCTCGAAACTCTTGGTCGTTAGGATGACTGGTGGGCTGATTTGCGCCTTGTGCAGGACCAGATCAGCCACCTGGCGGATTTTCTGCTCCTTGTTGACCAAGATAAACGGTTCACTTGCGAACAGGGACAAGTCAATATGCGGATAGGCCATTCCGGGTCTTTGGACGGCATGTTGTCCAAGCGGGTGGCCTTTTTTTGTTGCCAAAACCAGCGGGTCCCGTGACAGGGGATACAGTGTCGTGCTGGCTTGCAGCGCGCTTTCCTCGAACGGCAGTGCATGCATCAGGGCAAAGTCGATTTCGCCGGTGGTCAGCGATTTGGCCAGCTCAGTCGAATTTTTTTCCACGATCGCGACCTCGATGTTGGGGCAGAGTTGCTTGAATTCCGGCAGGATGACCGGCAGAATGTAGGTAGCCAGGTAGACGGTGATACCGACCGTGATCCGGCCCTTCTTTAAATTGTTGATGTCGCTGACTTCGATCTCGAAATCGCTGTAGATTTTCAGGATATCCTTGGCGACCTGGTAATAGCGTTCGCCGGCAAAAGTCAGTACCAGCCCGGTCGTAGTCCGCTGGAACAGGCGGGTGCCCAGGGAAGCCTCAATTTTTTGCACGCAGCTGCTGAGCGACGGCTGGGTCATGAACAGCTTTTTAGCGGCGCGGGAAATGCTGCGTTCTTCGGCAATGGTTTTTACATAGATCAGCTCGCGTTCGGTCATAATGACAACCTCCTATTGAAAAAATCTATGGGGAATATAAAACAATAAGTATTTGAGTATAATTAAACCCAATTATATAATCAAAACTGAAAAACACAAGAATATTCGAAAAACAAAAAGTGGGGGAGGATAACATGATAAGTTTGATTGTGGTGCTAGCGATCATTGCGTCCATTGCGCTGGGCTATCGGACCAAGATCAACACCGGTTTTTTTGCCATCGCCTTTGCGTACCTCATCGGCTGCTTCGTCTTAAACCTGAAAGCGATTGAAGTCATTCGGATGTGGCCGCTCAGTATTTTCTTCGTCATCTTTGCTGTGTCCTTGTTTTACAATTTTGCCCTGGTCAACGGAACGCTGGAAAAACTCTCCTCGCATCTGATTTATGTGTGTCGTAAATTCCCCCACATGTTGCCGTTTGCCGTTTTTCTGGCGGCAACGATCATTGCCGGTATGGGCGCCGGTTTTTATACGGTGTTGGCCTTTATGGCGCCGATCACGCTGTTGCTTTGCGACAAAACCAACATGAGCAAAATGGTGGGAGCCATGGCGGTCAATTATGGCGCGCTGGCCGGAGCTAACTTCATGAGCAGCCAAAGCGGCATCATTTTCCGCGGCTTGATGGAACGGGCCGGCGTCAGCGCCGATACAGCGTTTGTCTACTCGACCTCGATTTTTACCGCTACGATGATGATTCCGGTTGCTGTTATTGGCGGCATGATTTACTTCACAACCCATAAAGGCAATCGCTGTGATGTGTTGGAGGTTGAGAAACCGGGACCCTTTGATCCGAAGCAAAAGACGACGCTGTACCTGATCATTCTGATGATGGGGATTGTTCTCGCTGCGCCAGTCATGCATCAGATCCTGCCGGCCAACAAACTGGTTACTTTTATCAATTCCAAAATGGACATCGGGCTGATTGCCAGTATTTTTACGGTCATTGCCCTGTTGATGAAACTGGGCGATGAAAAGAAGGTTATCGCCATGGTTCCTTGGAGTACGCTGATCATGATCTGCGGCGTGGGCATGCTGATTTCAGTGGCGATCAAAGCGGGTACGATCAAGATTCTAGCAGCCTGGATTGGCGCAAACATTCCCTGGATGCTGGTGCCGATTGCGATGTGCGTCGTCGGTGCAATCATGTCGCTGTTTTCCAGCACACTGGGCGTTGTCACGCCGGCGCTGTTTCCGCTGGTTCCTGCCTTGGCCGCTTCCTCGGGTCTGAACCCAATGGTGCTGTTTGTCAGCATCGTCGTTGGCGCGCAGGCTTCGGCGATCTCGCCGTTCTCTTCCGGCGGCAGTCTGACGCTGGGGTCCTGTTCTACCGATGAAGGGCGGACCGAGTTGTTTCCGCAGTTATTGTTCCGGGCGGTGCCGATCGGCTTTGTTGCGGCGCTGTTGATGACGGTGGCGATTTCGTTCCTGCTCTAAGCTGCTGTGGCAATCATTAATAAGGGGGAGAATGTCATGACTGATTCGGCAAGAGAACAATTGTTGCGCGGCGTGATCGATATTCATATCCACACAACGCCGGATGTCCGCCAGCGGCGGCTGAGCGACTTGGAACTGGCGGCGGAGGCCAGGCGGGTCGGTGCGCGGGCTGTTGTGATCAAGTCGCATGTCGTGCCGACGATGGACCGGGCCTGGATTGCCCAGCAGGCAACGCCGGGGGTGCAGGTGTTCGGCGGGATCACGCTGAATCCGCACATCGGCGGACTCAATCCGTTGGCGGTAGAGACTGCCGCGCAAATGGGGGCGAAGTTCGTCTGGCTGCCTACCGCCTGGTCAGCGAACGAACGGCGACGCAAAGGCGCAGTTGATGGAGTGGAGACGGTGGCGGACGGCAAGGTGCTGCCGGCGTTAGTCGAGATCCTAAAGCTGATTGCGAAAAACGGCCTCATTCTGGGTACAGGCCATCTGACAGCGGCGGAAAGTCTGATCGTGGTCGAGGAAGCCCGCAAGCAGGGTGTGGCAAAAATCGTGGTCAATCATCCGGAATGGACCACCGTGGATATGTCGCTTGACGAGCAAAAAGCGTTAGCGCAGTTTGACGTGTTGTTTGAACGTTGTTACGCCCGCTCGGTTGACGGCAAGTATGAGACGAATTTCCGCCGCAATCTGGTCGCGATGGAGGCGCTCGGATTTGAGTCGACGATTGTCGCGACCGACGGCGGACAGGTGGAAAATCCGCTGTGGAGCGAGGCGCTGGCCGAATATATCGAGTTTTTGCTGCAGGCGGGAGTGTCGCCGCAAATGGTGGATTGGATGACCAAAGAAAACCCGGCTCGGCTGCTTGGCCTGGCGGATTGAGGGATGAACGCATGAGTGAAAAAATA
>JBGSKE010000241.1:0-2630 GCA_041741355.1 Negativicutes bacterium
CGCCACCGGCGAGGTGGGTTGAACAATTGCATTTCATGCCAGTCCGTTCAGCGGCGGCATGCAGGATGCCAAGGGCTGCTGAGGTGACTTCCGGGCCAATTCCGTCACCGGGAATAACAACAATATTTTTTTCCTGAATCATCATACCGATCCTTTCACGTAGTTGATCAGGCCGCCAGCGCGAGCGATATCCTGGATGAAGCCAGGCAACGGTGTTGCTTTGATTGTCTCGCCGCTGGTTGTGTTGATGATTTCACCGCTTTCCAGATCGACTGACAACACATCGCCGGCTTTGATTTTTTTCACGGCATCGCCCACTTCCAGTAGCGGCAGTCCAATGTTGATTGCGTTGCGGTAGAAGATCCGGGCAAAAGTGGCGGCAATGACGCAGGTGATGCCACTGGCTTTGATCGCGACCGGAGCATGCTCACGCGAGGAGCCGCAGCCGAAATTGTTGTCGGCTACCATGATGTCGCCAGACTTGACGTCTGAAACAAAGGTTTTGTCGATATCTTCCATACAATGTTTCGCCAGCTCCTGGGGATTGGATGTGTTCAGATAACGGGCAGGGATGATGACGTCCGTATCGATATTGTCGCCGTAACGCCAAACTTTGCCGGTGAATTTCATGCGAGGACCTCCTTTGGTTCGGCGATGCGGCCGAGAATTGCGCTGGCAGCCGCAACAGCCGGGCTGGCCAGATATACTTCGCTGTCAACATGGCCCATACGACCGCGGAAATTGCGGTTGGTAGTGGAAACACAGCGTTCGCCGGCGGCGAGGATGCCCATGTAACCGCCAAGGCAGGGGCCGCAGGTCGGCGTGCTGACCACAGCGCCGGCTGCAATGAATTGAGCAACATAACCTTGTTTCATAGCTTCCATGTACACTTCCTGCGTACCAGGGATGATGATGGCCCGGACATCCGGGTGGATCTTCCGCCCGGCGATAATTTTGGCGGCCTGCTCCAGATCGTCAATACGACCGTTGGTACACGAACCGATGACAACCTGATCAATTTTGATTTCCGGCAAGGCCGAAACCGGCTTCACATTTTCCGGCAGGTGCGGCAAGGCGACAACGGGCGTCAGTGTGGCGAGATCGATATGCACTTCCCGCTCATACACAGCGTCCGCATCCGGTGTATAAACTGTGTAGGGGTGATTGGTTCTTGCTTTCAGGTATTCGATGGTTTTTTCGTCCACCGGGAAGATGCCGTTTTTGGCGCCGGCTTCGATTGCCATGTTTGCAATAGTGAAGCGGTCGGTCATCGACAGGTTGGCCACGCCCGGTCCGGCAAACTCGAGCGACTGGTAACGGGCCCCATCGACGCCAATCCGGCCAATCAAGGTCAAGATGACATCTTTGCCGCAGACCCACTCGGGTAGCGAACCGGTCAGGACGACTTTGATGCTGGAAGGGACCTTGAACCAGGTATCGCCGGTTGCCATTGCCGCACCGAGATCGGTACCACCGACGCCGGTGGCGAAAGCGCCAATTGCACCATAAGTGCAGGTGTGCGAGTCTGCGCCGATGATTACCTCGCCGGGGCGGACCCAGCCCATTTCCGGCAACAGCACATGCTCAATTCCCATGCGGCCGACTTCGACATAATGGCTGATGTTATGTTTGCGAGCAAACTCGCGCAAGGTTTTGGCTTGTTCAGCCGATTTGATGTCTTTGTTGGGGATGAAGTGGTCGGGAATCAGGGCGATCTTGTCCGGATCAAATACCGGTCGACCGATTTTGTCGAATTCGGGGATGGCTTGCGGTCCAGTAATGTCATTAGCCAGCAAAAAGTCGGTTTTGGCGCGGATCAATTGTCCGGGCTCGACTTTTTCGCAGCCGGCGTGAGCCGCGAGGATTTTTTCGGTCATGGTCATTCCCATTGTGTTTATACCCCTCCTGATATTTTGGTTTCAGCAGGCTGTCCGCAGACGGCCGTCATTTTATTTACTGCGTTAACGAATGCGCGAGCGCTGGCCTCGACCACGTCTGTGCTCAAACCGCGACCAATGAACACCTGATTGTCACGCTCAACCCAGACCGTTGCTTCGCCGAGGGCATCCTGGCCCGAAGTTACTGCTTTCAACTGATAATCTTTCAGATTGACGGAAAAGCCGACAGCGGTTTCGATTGCGTTGAAGATGGCATCAACCGGACCATCGCCGACCGCTGCCTGTGACAACGGCGTTTTCAATCCGGCGCTGGAAATGCGAACTGAAGCCATAGCCGGGCCTTGCGTGCCGCTAACGACATGATGACCGACAAGTTGATAATGTTCGGGGCCGGCAACCGGCTTTTGATCGACCAGTGCTTCAATATCTCGGTCAAACACAGTTTTCTTTTTGTCAGCAAGTGCTTTGAATTGGACGAATAATTCATTGATCTTTTCTGCCGACAATTCGTGCCCGAGCGCCCGCAGGCGATCTTCAAATGCATGGCGACCGGAATGCTTGCCCAGAACCAAGGCATTGCGGGGAACGCCAACAATTTCTGGATTCATGATCTCATAAGTCAGGGAGTTGCTGAGTATGCCGTGCTGATGAATGCCGGACTCATGCGCAAATGCATTGTCGCCGATAATCGCTTTATTGGGCGGCGGATTGAAACCGGTCAGGTTTTGCACC
>JBGSKE010000242.1:0-5516 GCA_041741355.1 Negativicutes bacterium
TTGCTATGCCTGGGTTTCTCATTTTGGGCAACTTCTAAGCTTTTTTGCCGTTTCTTGCCCTGTTTCCATACTAACTTCTTCTAATTTCCCACTGTAACATCAACTTCCACCGCTATCTGGATGTTACTTCGGGAATTTACGTGTTTTACAGATTGCCAACCATGCGTAACCAATTCCTGTCGTTGCTTAGAACGAATTCTGCGCTGAGAAAATCATGCAGTTTGAAACGGATACCGATTTCGTTGTAATTCAGATTGGGCCAACGTTCCGCCCTTAATGACCATCGGCCCCCCAGCCCTTGCTCCAGCCAAGCCACCCATTCCTTGTCATTGGTCCTGTAACGAAGTCCGGCCCATGTCTCGGAACCAAATTGATGCCCCCACCCAGGCATAACCTCCCAAGTCATCATCCCTGGTAGTACTTTCAGTTCCAGAAAAAATTCGTCCTGTTTGCCTATTTTTCGCCCCAGATGAGCTTTGCCGGAAATATTGTCACGCTCCCTCCCGATATCCAACAAAACCTCCGCCGTGATTCGATACTGGTCTGCTTCCACCGTTATCGCAACTTCCGTATCCATTCCCGGACGAACCAACGGTGATACTTTGAGTCCAAACTGCCGAATCAACGGATCTGAGAGTGTAGTCAGTCGAATATTTTCCGTAAAATAAGCGAGGCGACGCTCCACATAAGCCACCGGCAATCCCCGCATACTGCGGGCTTGTATCTCAATGGCCGGGCGTGCATGGATCAGTAACAGGTTGGGGATGGTAAATGATCGCAGTGACACTTTGGCTTCTCGGACGACTTGCCCGGTGGGGAAAAGCGACAGCCGTACCGCCGTATCCCGTCCCGCCTCAACATCAAGACTAAAATGAAACTCCGGCAGTTGTCGCCGCAACAGCTCACGAATCAGTTCCCTGGCCACCCCGGTAGCCCAGTCCACTGCATCCACCGGCAACCCCAGCAAGGCCGCCTGGATATCCGGTTCCAGTTTACCCATGTCCAATTTTACCAACTTCACTGCTTCCGGCGCAATCCCGCTATAATCAACCTGGATCGTAACATTGCGGACCGTTTCGCCCCACGGCGCGATGCTAATCCGAATCTGCGTAACCGCAGCAGGCTCAATCTCGACTTTTTCCACCGTATAGCCAACAAGCACTCTGTCGAATACATCCCTGACCAACCGTTCATAGTGATCGCGGCGCCCGGAAACTTCTATCGTCGAACGGCCCAGCAACAAGTGCTCGCCGATTGTTTTCACACTTTCAGACATGCGTCGTAAAACCTGCGACGAAGGAACTGCTGTTGCCACTACCTGCACCTGGACCGATTCCACTGTCGAAGTTGCAAGAACCGGCGGCAGTGGTGAACATATCCCTTTATTGAAATTCAGCGACATTATCAAAACCAAGACTAAAGTCATGCCGATTAGTTTCACCTTGCTATTAATACTCGCCAAGCTGCCCATTTCTTTGCCAGCCTTTTTACAGGAAGAACCAGGACACTGCCTGGTTCTTCCTGTTTTTTTGTTTTGATTTTAACTTAGAACTTTCCGCCAAAACTAAAATGGGTCCGACCGCCTTGACTCCCGAAAGCATAATCGATACGAACGGGGCCAAACGGTGTGACTACACTGATGCCACAACCAATACCGGTTTTAAGGCTCATGGACCTGTACGCGTTCCATGTGTCGCCCCAAGCATCGCCAATATCAGCGAACAATGCTGCCTGAACTCGCTTGGCAATCGGGAAACGATATTCCAGCGTAGTCGCAAACATACGATTACCTTTAAACTGGTCATCACGATAGCCGCGCAAGGTATCAATCCCGCCCGCCGTGAATTGTTGCATGGCGGGAATGTTTCCCGTACCATAACCCAAAATACTACGAGCTGCAACGACTTGGGTCTTTCCAACCTTCCAATAGTGACGAAGTTCTGCCGTGTATTTGTTGAAGGTGAAATCGCCACCGAGTCCAGCAATTTCAGCCGTTAACGCATACCGGGTTCCTTCGGACGGATTGTTAATACTGTCGCGGGAATCAAAGACGCGTGACAGTATCATACTGCGGGTCAGGCCGAAGTTGTCGGGAATGTAATTGGGCGCATAAGCAGTATTTGTCTGATAGTCTTTATCCGACACCCATTCCACATATTCATCCCAGCGGTTCTTTAAAGTGATGAAATGAGTCAGATTGTCATTGACCGGGCGCCCAAGAGTAATATCAAATCCCCGATAACGTCGGTTGTAAGTCGAGACGCTGTTCCCGTCAGAATCGTAGTCGGTGTAATGGTTGATCATGTTGTAAACAGTAAAACCTAACGAAGTCTGCTTGCTATCAATCCATGGTTTTTGATAGCTAACTGAATAGTTGCCGCTCGTTGACGCTTTACCGCCAAATTCCCAATGCACATTAATGTTGTCGCCAAGCCCACGGAAATTCTTGTCGCCCACAGTAACAATCCCGATTAATCCATCGGATGCACTATAGCCTCCGCCGATTGAGAATGTGCCGGTTTTTTGTTCAACAACGCTGACTTCCAGCACGATTCCGCCTGGCTGCTTTCCTGGAATCAGCTTTAGATTGACATCCTCAAAGAAACCCAGGTTGTAAAGTTTTTGCATGCTGCGTCGGGCATCCTTGGAGTTGAAGGGTTGTCCCTTCTTGGTCCGCATTTCCCGGGTCACAACATACGTTTTGGTCTTGGTATTGCCCTTGACCACGATATCTTCAACAATACCTTCGTTAATCTTGATAGTTAGAATACCTTCCGGGCTAAAGTTCACATCGCCGGTTTTGGCCAAAATATAGCCTTGCCCTTTGTAATACTCTTCAATTGCCCGCAGGTTAGTCGCCACTGCCTTGGAATTGAGTACCGATCCGGTTTTGACGGTCACGAAGGAAAGCAACTTTTCCTTGGCTAGCTTTTGGTTGCCCTGAACTACGATTCCCTTCAAAACAGGGTTTTCTTTGACATTGTAGACAACCTTGACCCCTTCAGGGATCAGCGTAAAATCGGCTGTCACATCAGAGAAGCTTCCCAATTCATAAATGAGACGAAGATCCTGCCGCACTTTGTCCGGTGTCCACAAGTCCCCCGGTTTCAGGCGGGTTGCAGCCAGGACTGTTTCCGGCTTGATATTGACGATACCGGAAACGTCGACAAATGCCACTTTCTTTCCGGCTAGGTCTTGCGGCGGTCCGTCAGTTGGCGGTGCAGCCTGAACAGTCCCTGCGACCGACAGCATCATCACAAGTATAAAGACTATGATCAGAATGCCCGGCCTATTGTTGCTATATTTTCTGATTTTCTTACCCTCCCTTCGGCTTTTATGGTTTCGTCCGCCCGCGCAGCGTCTGCCCGGCAGTCTGGATGAGACGTTTCATCTCTTCCTGCGATAAGGCTGCTTCCGGGGCGACCGTTTTTTCGGTTCTTTTCACCTCCTGTGTGGAAATCGTGGTGTCAACGGCGGTTGTCGCAGACATATCTGCACTGCGAACAGGCACCGTCGAACTATTCTGAACCGGCGCAGCAGCAATTGGCGCAGGCGGCGTTACAATCTGCCGGACAGGCACTTCTACTGTCCCCGCATCCTGCCACCACCACGCGCTACTGATTCCTGCCACTACCAAGAAGGCAGCCAGGCTCAGTGCGACTATTTGCAAACCCCAGTTGAGTTTGAGCCAGCCGGAGGAAGAATCAACAGTTTCCCGGGTAGAGCGCAGTTCCGCTTCCGCCAGCAATAAATCCATCTGTCCGCGCACCGGAGCGTTTAAGTCAAAGTGCTTTTCCGCCCGCGTCAGCCAGTGTTTTGCCGCCCGGATTTTCCCCTGAGCTTTGCATGCCGGTTCTGGCACTTTTCCCACCTCCCGTCTGCTCTGTTGGCATTGTTGAAAACACGTTTATATATTCAACCGAAAACAGGTTTTTTCATCACCCATATCTCGCCAAATTTCAGCTTTACCCTATACTTTCTTGAATTTTTCGCCGTTTTCCGGTTTCAATAACTCGCTTGCGATTATTTTTTCATTTCCGCCATCAATCGTGATAGCATTCCCCGCACCCGCCGAATTCCCTGTTGTTGCAAACGATATAAATGTGATGGGCTGATCTGCAATGAGGACGCTACCTGCCGCGGTTCCTGCTCCTCAAAAAAAACGCCGCTCAGCGCCAACCTTTCTTTACTGGGCAATCGCTCCATCGCCGAATGTAATTGATCAACCAAGAAATTGCGTTCAGCGGTTTCCGCCACTGAAGGGGCACTGTCAGCCAATGTTTCGGCCAAGGTCACCTGAACCATCCTGTTTTCCTTTTCGAGATAATTGAGCATACGGCCCCGTATCCGGTGAATTGCATAAAGACTGAACGCTACCCCGCGTTCCGGTTGAAAATTTTCCACGGCCTCAATCAAGCCGACAATGCCTTCCTGGACCAGGTCCATCAAGATTGCTTCATTAGCCCGCCATGGTGAAAGTGCTTTGACTACCAGAGGCTGGTATCGTTCGATTAGCTGACGACGACTATCCAAATCAGCTTGCTTTTTATATTGTAACCAAAGTTCTTTCTCGACAGCCGGCTCCAATAATACGATCTTTGTTACTTCAGCCAGATAATCCTGTAGTTTCATTCACTTCACCTCCTTCTGCACCGCAGTCGGTTTTAAAATCGAAGCCGGTACTCTACACCCACACGGGGGCTGTTTTTTTCATCCATTGATGCATTAAAACTAAACGATGAAGTCACATCATAGCGGATTGTCGCCAGATACTCACTGCGATTCAGGCCCATGGAATATGTCACTTCTACCCGGTCACCCAGGTATTTGCTGAATTCCAGATTATATACTTCTTGCAAGGAGGCCGGTTTTCCTGCTGCCACTGCCGAACCAAACGTGACTGGCTCACGCGAAGTTGCCCGGGAGCTTGATACCAACCGGAAATCATCCAGACCAAAGGCTTCACGAAAGGTATTTTCGAAACCGCCAAACACTTGCATCCGCAGACCAGACGTCAATAAAGCCCGCATTTCTTCCCGCGCCAGATCATCGGAATTCATCGCCCCAGGCGGCAACATTTCGCCGCTACGTGGCCTGAGTGCCAGTATTGTCCGGATTTCTTGCGGACTGAGCGCCGGGATCGAAGATAACTTCATCTCCATTTGTGAAGCAGGGCCGTCAATATTAAGCATCACTTTCGTCCGCGACAAGTTTGCATAGGCTTCTAAATGAAGCTGCGGATCGAGACTGCGGGGAGTGGGAAAATCTATCGAGCCTTCAGCAATCCGGAATCGGGCTCCAATATATTCCAGACTGCCGCGTACCAGATTAATTTTACCGGTGATTTGTGGCCGATGCAATGTCCCGCCAAAATGCAAACCGCCGCCAAGCCAGATATCATACAAAGACGGGGAGTAAGCACGAACATTCTTGCCAACCGACACGTCCAGGTTCATCGCTACATCCAGTTGGTTTTGCGGCGCCTCTGGCAAGCCCAGAACATTAACCGTTGCATT
>JBGSKE010000243.1:0-9450 GCA_041741355.1 Negativicutes bacterium
GCGTTGGTGGCGTCCACTTCCAGAACATGGTCGGCCCAGCCGAGGTCGCGGATGCGTTGGCAGCTTTTCGCGCCGGAACCGATGCCGATGATCGTGCCGGTCACGCCAGCCCGCTTTCTGGCCTCATATAGACATAAGGTGCCTGATTTGCCGCCGCCGCCAATGATCACGACCGTGTCGCCCGGTTTGACCAGACGGGCGGTTTGCGCCGGTGCGCCTGCCACATCCAGGATTGCCAGCGCCAAGGCATCCGGCATGTCGTCCGGCAGTTTGGCGTAGATGCCGGATTCGAATAATACAGCCTGACCTTCGATTTCCACTTGATCACGGTCGATATGCACCGCTTTGATTTTGTTGATGACCAGCGGAGTTAACGACAGCGAGACGAGGGTGGCGATCCGGTCGCCGACCTTGAGGTCGCGGTCTTGCAAGTCAGCGCCGATTGCACTGACCCGACCAACTAACATGCCGCCGGAACCAGTCACTGGGTTGTGGTGCTTGCCGCGTTTTGCCACGATGTCCAGCATGGTTTCCTTGATTTTTTCGACATCCAGGTTGGCGGCTTTCTTGATCTGGGTAAAACTGGCGGCATCAATGTTTAGAATATCGACATCAATTAAAATCTCATTGTCGTAAATTTCCATGCTGTTGCTGATTTTCCAGGCTGCCTGCGGCAATGTTCCCACTGGTTCCAGAACACGGTGAATTCCATAGGGAGATCCTTTCATCATAGCCAACTCCTTCGTCTATTTTCCGTTGCTGCATTTTTCCGTGCTGATTCCCAGATGGGCCTTGCCGCAAAGTTTACAGGGTTCGTCCGGGTCGGTGTAATGCTGGGGCGGTTGGGCATAGGCGAAAATGTTGCCCTGATAGTTGCGCAGAATTGCCTGACTGTCCGACTGGGAGATTAGGTACTGCGGCATGACAGGAATTTTACCGCCGCCGCCCGGCGCATCGACGACATAAGTCGGTACTGCCATGCCGCTGGTATGCCCGCGCAGCGATTCGATGATTTCCATGCCGGTAGCTACCGATGTGCGGAAATGCTCGATGCCTTCCGACAAATCGCACTGATATAGATAGTACGGGCGCACGCGGATTTTCAGCAACTTCTGGAACAGATCCTTTAAGACATTGGGGCAGTCGTTGATCCCGGCGAGCAGCACGCTCTGATTGCCCAGCGGGAAACCGGCATCTGCCAGACGATCACAGGCTGCTTTGGCTGCATCTGTAAGTTCTTTGGGATGGTTGAAATGAACGTTGACGAACAGAGGGTTATATTTTTTCAGCATGCTGCACAATTCCGGCGTGATTCGTTGCGGCAGCACGACTGGCGTCCGCGTGCCCAGCCGGATAATTTCCACATGCGGAATCGCGCGCAACTTTTTCAATACACTTTCCAGCAGTTCATCCGAAACCAGCAGGGCATCGCCGCCCGATAACACCACATCCCGCACAACCGGAGTTTTGCGGATGTACTCAATGCAGGCGTCGATCTGTTTGATTGTTCTGGCCTTGTCGGTCGCGCCGGCCAAGCGGCGGCGGGTACAAAAACGGCAATACATCGAGCACTGGTCGGTCAGAAGCAGCAAAACCCGGTCTGGATAGCGATGCGTCAAGCCGGGAGTTGGCGAGTCGACTTCTTCATGCAGCGGGTCAGCCATGTCGGATTTGGCCCGGTGCAGTTCTTTCGCGGTCGGGACGGCCTGGCTGCGGATCGGGCAGTTTTTGTCGTTCGGATCCATCAGCGACGCATAATGCGGGGTTATGGCCATGCGCAGCGTTTGCAGACACTGTCCGACGCCTTCTTCTTCTTCCAGCGACAGGTCGATTACTTGTTTAAGTTGGTCTTTGTTGACGATCCGGTTGCGGACCTGCCATTGCCAACTGTTCCAGTCGGCCTCGGATACATCTTTCCATAAAGGAATCTCCTTATAATTGCGCATTGTGCCATCTCCTTCGTCTCACTTGTACATTTTGATTATTTGCAGAATATATACCAATATGCAGTATATAACTTTCGCCAGCTTGTTTCATCGTACAGGGGCGATAAAAACAAAGGGTGACTTTTTGTACATCGTGTACATATTCGCGGATGTTGTTATTATAACGTCATTAAAATTTGTGCAGAGATAACAACGTAATCTATCTATTATTCTGACAATCCCGATGATATACTCTATTTAAGGGCACATAAAATGGAGTAAAACGAAGCGAGGTGCTGGGTTTGCCTGAGAAAACCGGCCAGATAAATAGCAAAGCTGATTTTTTCCAGTTGGTCCAATCGCTGCAGGAACAGTTTACCGGAGTTCATCGCAAGCTTGCCGTGTATGTAATGAATCATTTTATTGATGTTGCATTTATGACGGCTCAACAATGGGCAGCCGAAGTCGGGACTTCCGAAGTTTCCGTTATTCGCTTTGTTCGTTTTCTCGGTTACAAAGGCTATCCGGATTTTGCCGAGAATATGAAAAAGCTCGTCCGCAATGAAATGACAATGACCAAGTATGTCGAAGTTTCAACCAAAACACAGCGTAAAGGGACCGACATCCTGATGGATATTATCAGAAAAGAAGAACGGAATTTCAATGAAATGGTTGCCAAATACTCGCCCAAAACGATGGCTGACGTGGTTGAATTGCTGGGAAAAACCAAACGGGTCGTTGTTCTGGGACTGCGATCGTCGTCGGCGCTAGCGGATTACTGCAGTTATATGTTGATTCGGGCTTTGTCCAAGGAAGTTTTGACAATCAATGCCGGCGGGGTTCATACGTTTGACTCCTTTCTACCATGGGAAGGCAAGAATGTAATGGTCATTGCGATCGGCTATCCACGCTATCCGGCCCGGACCATGGAAATTCTCGAACATACCAAGGCGCTGGGCTGGCCGATTGTTTGTATTACCAATGATGAGCTTTCGCCCTTCGTGCCGCTGGCCGATTACGCAATTTACGCGCCTGCGCATTCGGTCGCGTTTACCGATTCCATGGGCGCGGCAGTTGTGATCATCAACACGTTGGTAATGGAATACATCAACAAATTTCATGACCAGTCGATTGATAAAATCAAACGATTTGAAGAACTGGCGAAAGAACACCAGTACTATTGGAAATAACGCAAACTAAATTGCTTCTTGCGGGGTGCAGCGAATGGGGTTGACAGTTAACGAAGCGTTGCTGATCGAAGC
This sequence comes from Negativicutes bacterium, assembly GCA_041741355.1. Taxonomy (GTDB): domain Bacteria; phylum Bacillota; class Negativicutes; order UBA1444; family UBA1444; genus UBA1444. The sequence continues at coordinate 3,188 of JBGSKE010000243.1, forward strand.
AATGGGGACAACGAAGGTCATTGCAGGACGAAAAGGGCTGGACAGGGAGATTGTCTGGGTTACCGTCATCGAAGTGCTGGATGAGATTCAGTTGCTGCAAAAAGGTGAATTCTTGATCACGACGGCATTCGGCCTGACCGGGATTCCGCGTCTGCTGGAAGAACTGATTCCCCGACTGGTTGAAAGCAAATTGGCGGGACTGGCGATCCAGACCGGCTATTATCTTGACGAAATTCCTGCGTCGATTATCCAGCAATGCGAACACTACAACTTCCCTCTGCTTGAGATGCCCAAACAACTTAAGTTTTCCGAATTAACAATGGCGATCACCAAGCGGATTATCAACCGTCAAATGGAAACGCTGGAGTATGCCCAACGGATACACGACCGATTGACCCAGGTGCTTTTGCAGAGCAAGGGACTGCCGCAAATTGCTGCGGTATTGTCGGATTTGCTTGAATCGCCGGTGCGGATTTTTGACGAACATTATAATTTGTTGGCAGACGCCGGGTTGCCGGACAGTTCCGATTATCTTCAAGCAACCTGCATACGCGATGAATATCAGGCGATCACCAAGCACCGATTGCCTGGTCCGGACCAAAATCTGATTCGTCTTTGCGCCTGTGAGATAGCGGCAAGCCCGGACCAGTTTTTGCAGGCGTTGCTTGTTGGCCATGAAGTATATGGCTATATTTCGGTAATATCCAGCAAACCCGATCTGGCAGACATGCAAAAAAACGCGATTGCTTCGGCTGCGACCATCAGTACGCTGGAAATATTGAAAGAGCGGGCTGTTTGGGAAACTGAAGAAAGGGTCAAGGGCGATTTTATTGATGATCTGTTGGAAAACACGATCATCACGGATACGGTTTTGCGCCGGCGGGCCAACTATCTGGGATTTAACCTGGAGAATAAATTTTGCGTTTTGATCATGCAATTTGTGACGCTCAATACGCAAGTGCCGCATTACAGCGAAGCGGTGTTTCAGGAAACAAAAAAACGGCTGTTTTCTTTGGTTCGGTTTTCTTTGCAGTCTTATCACAAGCAAGCGTTGCTGAAGTACAAAAACAACAAATTAGTGGTGTTGCTGCAGGTTGAGCAAGAAATAACACCGGCAGAAGAAAAGGCGACAATCGCAAACCTGGCACAGGTGCTGCGCAGAAGCATCGCCGCGGAAACATCGGTTGCAACGGCCATCGCGGTAGGAAGAGTATACAAGCATTTGTCGGATATGGCCAAGAGTCATCAAGAAGCCGAACGGGTATTGCAAATCAGCCAACGCTTGCACAAGCAAGAGTTTGTCTTGTTTTACGCAGACCTTGGCCCGTACAGCTTGTTTGCCGGTCCGGTGAACGAGGCGGAATTGCTCGACTTTTATCAGCATAGCGTGGCAGAGGTAATTGACTACGATGCTCGCCATAATAGCGAGCTGATTCCAACGTTGGAGGCGTTTATTCAATGCAATAATAATTTAAAGGAAACAGCTGCTGCACTATTCATTCATCGGCACACGCTAAAGTATCGTTTGCAGCGCATCCGCGAAATCAGCCGACTTGACCCTGAAAATACACGCGACCAGTTCCAACTGCAATTGGGGTTAGTCGTAGCACGATTGTTATCGCGGGTTTAGCGTAACGGATACAGTATCTGCGAGGAATGCCTTTGATGAAAATAGTGCGGGACCGGCAATGAGCTTGAAAGCAAGTTCACCGCCGGTCCCGCACTATTTTTTTTGGCAATGATTCTGTAGGTCAGGCGCAATTTCGTATCGTCAAATTATCCCAGCAATAAAAGTGACTCTCGGTGGATATTTCCCGGGAAATAATTGGCGATTGCGATAAATCTACTCCTCTTTGGCCGGGAATGTCTTGTGCAGCAGCGCCGTAGCGGCCATGAACAACAGAATCACGGCAAACATCGCCGGCAAGGCGATCGCCATCAAACTCAGCGCTTGTTGGACTGTATCCGTCATTTTTTAATCCCTCCTTGTCTCACTTCACCAGCGCCAGCACGATTCCGCCTGCCACCACCGAACAAACCTGGCCCGCGACATTGACGCCGATCGCATGCATGATGATAAAGTTCGTCGGGTCCTCGGCCAGCGCCATCTTTGCCACGACCCTTCCCGACATCGGAAAAGCGGAAATGCCGCAGGCACCGATCATCGGATTGATTTTTTTCTTCACGACCAAGTTCACTGCCTTGGCGAACAGTACCCCGCCGGCGGTGTCAAAGACGAACGCGACCAGGCCAAGACCCAGCACAATTCCCACCTCGACGGTCAGAAACTTTTCCGCTGACATCGTTGAGCCGATCGTGATGCCCAGCAATAGGGTGACCAAGTTGGCCAGTTCATTCTGGGCAGAATTGGACAGGCGTTCCACCACTTCGCTGACTTTGATCAGGTTGCCAAACATCAGGCTGCCGATCAAAGCGACCGAAATCGGCGCGATAATCCCGGCGATCAGAGTGATCATGATCGGAAACAGCACCAGGGTTGTCTTGGAAACCGGCTCCTGCTCTTCATATTCCATCCGGATCAGCCGTTCCTCTTTGCTGGTCAGCAGCTTGATCACTGGCGGCTGGATGATCGGCACCAGCGCCATGTAGGAATAAGCGGCGACCGAGAGCGGGCCAAGCATATCCTGGGCAAACCGGGTAGCGACATAGATGGTGGTGGGACCGTCGGCTGCGCCGATAATGCCGATGGCGGCGGCCTGCTTGAGATTGAAACCGAGCATGGTGGCGATGACGATGGTAGCGAAAATGCCGAATTGGGCTGCCGCACCGAACAGCATGGCGATCGGCCGGCGAATCAGCGGTGAGAAATCGCACATCGCGCCAATGGCAATGAAAATCAGTACAGGGAACAATTCGCTGTAGATGCCGAACTCCAGCAAACGGGTGAGGAACCCTTCGTGACCGACGGCTGAAGAAAACGGGATATTGGTCAGGATGGCGCCAAAGCCAATCGGCAGCAGCAGCAGGGGTTCATAGTCGTGACGAATCGCCAGGTAGATCAGAATACCGGCGACGATCCACATCGCAACATGCTTCCAGGACAAGTTCACAATACCAACAAGCAGTTCATCCATGGGAAGTAGCCTCCTGTCAAAAAAATAAAGATTTGTGCGGCCCGGAGTTGGTCCAGCGTTTTATCTGGACCCGTGCCAAGCGGCATCGATGATCTCGCAGCCTCTTTCGGCTAATGTCGAGTCGACCCAGGACCGGTCGAGGGTTCCCTGATCGATTTTTTGAAATATTGCCTGTTCGCTAAGCGACTTTTTTCGGGCGGCCTGAGCAACCGCGGCGGCGTCTCGGGGAGAGACCACCACCAGCCCATCGGCATCACCGATCATGATATCGCCGGGCTCAATCACGATGCCGCCGCAGGAGACCGGGATGTTGATTTCGCCGGGGCCGTTTTTGAACGGGCCGGTTGGGGTGTACCCGGCGGCGTATATCGGGAAGTTCATTTGCCGCAAGGCGTCGATGTCGCGGATTGCGCCGTCGATGACCAAGCCGCCCAGTTGCCGTTTAATCGCCAGTCGCAGCATGATTTCGCCGATCAGCGCTGTGCCGACGTCTCCCTGTGCGTCAACGACGATAATATCGCCGGGAGCTGCCAGGTCGATCGCTTTGTGCAATATCAGGTTGTCGGCGGTCCAAGCCTTGACCGTTAATGCGACGCCGAGCAGTGGGGTTGAATTTAGTGGCTTAATTCGTGCCGAAAGGCAGCCGAACCGATTCATTTCATCGGCGATATTGGCGACCGGCAAGCCGCGAAACGCCTCGACCAATTGAGAGTCCGGCCGGTTGATTTTTGTGAAGATCCGAAAACCTGCGCCCATTTTTACGCCCCCCGTTTTATTGGTAAATCAGATATATCTTTTCCGCATTTGTCGATGATTATCCTGCTGCCGTTTTTTTTAGTATAATGAATTAGGCTTGCGGTACAAGAAATTTTTTGCAGGCAATAGGGAGCAAACATGAAAAATTCATTTGCCGGACTGGGAATACACAGCGCGTTGGTGCTTGGACTGGAGAAAGCAGGGATCACCGTGCCGACGAAAGTGCAGGCGGAAGTGATTCCCGAAGCTTTGCTCGGCAAAGATGTAGTGGGGCAGTCGGCCACAGGTACTGGCAAAACGCTGGCTTTTTTACTGCCTTTGTTTCAGAAGATCGACGCCGAAAAACGCGATACGCAGGCAATTGTGCTGGCGCCGACCCATGAGCTGGCGATGCAGATTTTCCGTGAGGCGCAGTTGCTGGCCGCTAATTCCGGGCTGGCAATTACGGCGGCCGTGATGATCGGTGATGTCAATATTGCCAGACAAATCGATAAAATGAAGGAACGACCGCATTTGGTCGTGGGGTCGAGCGGACGGATTCTGGAATTGATTCAGAAACGCAAAATCAATGCGCAAACCGTGAAAACGATTGTGCTGGACGAAGCGGACCGACTGATGGACGAGAACCATCGTGCCGCTGTGGCCGCAATCATCAAGTCGACCCAAAAAGATCGGCAACTTTTGTTGTTCTCGGCAACAATTCCGCCGGCGGCGCTGGAAAAAGCGGCGGAACTGACCAAAGATGCGGTAGTGGTGGCAGTTCAGGCAACTACGGCGGTGCCAAGCGAAATCAGTCATCTGTATTTTGTTGTCGAAACCCGCGATAAAATCGAGTTTTTGCGTAAACTGCTCGCCAGTATGCAGCTGGAGCGGGCGCTCGTATTTATCAATACCAGCGCTGCCATTGAGGAGACTGTGGCCAAACTTAGCCACCATGGAGTGACAACGACGGGGATTCATGGCAGTTCGATCAAGAAAGACCGACAGGGGGCGATGGAGTCGTTCCGTGACGGTCGATCACGGGTGATGGTGGCCTCAGACCTGGCGGCGCGTGGCCTCGATATTCCCGGCGTTTCTTGTGTAATCAACCTGGAATTGCCGGAAGACCCGCAGGCATACCAGCACCGCGCCGGCAGAACCGGTCGGGCTGGCGCTACAGGTTTGACGGTATCGATCGTGGATCGGGCGGAAGAAAATCGCATTGCGTTTCTGCAGAAAAAATTAAACATCCGAATTTTGCCGAAAAAGCTGGCCTTTGGTAAAGTTGTCGACTAAACCGGACACGACAAGCAGGAGGAAAATCTTGAAAGATCACACGCCCTACAACGATATAACTCGTACGACCCTTTCCGTCATCGCCATCGGAATACTAATCGTGGCCGCCTTCTGGATTGCCAGGCCATTTCTGTTGCCGATGTTATGGGCGAGCATGATCGTGTCGGCTACCTGGCCAATACTACTGCGCCTAGAACAGTTGTTGCGAGGCAGGCGCAACCTGGCCGTCGTGGCAATGACGATTTTGCTGACGCTGTTGGTGTTGGCGCCGCTCGTCACAGCAGTGGCAATTATTCTTGCCAATACCGACAGAATCTTGCAATGGATTGAGGTGCTGAGCCGGCTGACCTTGTTGCCGCCACCTGACTGGGTCGATTCGTTGCCGCTGATCGGGCCGCAGCTGTCCGAACTTTGGCTGGAAATTACATCAGCCGGTAAAGTCAGCTTGTCAGGAAAGGTGGGCCCATACATCAAAGAGATTGCAGTATGGCTCTTTAACCAGACTGGCAATCCCGGCAAGTTGCTGTTTGACTTTGCGCTGACGGTGATCATCTCCGGTGTGCTATACTCCACGGGCGAAGTTGTAGCGCACGCTGTGCTTCGGTTTGCCCGCCGCTTGGCCGGTGAACGCGGCGAGACCGTGGTGGTGCTGGCGGCAAAATCGGTCCGGGGTTTGGCGCTGGGGGTCGTGGTGACCGCCGTGGCCCAGTCAGCCGCAGCAGGGATAGGCTTGGCCATCGCCGGTGTTCCGGCTGTGTTGCTGCTGACTGCGTTGATGTTCATGCTTTGTCTTGCCCAACTGGGGCCATCTCCGGTATTGGTGCCGGCGGTGATCTGGCTATTTTGGAATGATGCTGTCGGGTGGTCGATTTTTCTCGGTATCTGGACGCTACTGGTGACGCCAGTCGATAATATTTTACGTCCAATGCTGATTCGCAAAAGCGTCGACCTTTCGATTTTTATCGTGTTGCCCGGTGTCATCGGCGGCTTGATGACACTCGGCATTATCGGCGTATTTGTCGGGCCAGTGGTATTGGCGGTCGCTTATAATCTGCTGGAGGCGTGGGTGCAGGAAGGCGAACATCGAACCAATGATTTTGAGTGAGCTTTAGCTTTGACAGATGAAAAGCTGTCATG
>JBGSKE010000244.1:0-7761 GCA_041741355.1 Negativicutes bacterium
CTCCCCATTATGATGTATGCAATTCGCTTGCCCAAGCCGGTTTTGATAAATCCCTTGGCAAATAAAAATGCACAGACGATCAACCACATGGTGGTGTTGCCAAAACCCGACAGAATCTCGGCCGGCGACAGGACTTTCAGCGCGCCAACCAGCCCGAGACTGACCAGCGCAACCGCGCCGATCGGCAGTGGTTGTAGGATAAAGCCGATAATCGTTGCCGCAAAGATCGCCAGAAGATGCCATGCTTGCGGTTTTAAACCGGTCGGAACTGGCAGAAACCAAAGAATAATACCGACAGCCAATGTGATGAGTCCATCTCGAAGTTTTGTGTTCATGAATTCTCCCCCTTGTATTTTTTCTTGACCATTGTTTCTCCGCTTGCCATGATATTTTTTTATCATGACGGGAATAAACCGCAGAAAAAAAACTGGAATGAACTCCTAGAAAAATACACCTGTCTACTGTTTACTATAACATTCTGTCAGTTCAAATATCCAATAGATGACGAGAATGATATAATAAATAATTGTAATGATCCCACGCTTACTTTGGGGAGGGACGTATGGAAATCCGACAATTGGAATACTTTGTTTCCGTGGTGGAAACCAATAGCTTTACCAAGGCGGCGGAAAAACAATACGTCAGTCAGCCCTGCATCACCCACTCCATCCGCAAGCTGGAAGAAGAACTGGGTTTCGAGTTATTTGACCGCAGCCAAAAAAAATCGCCACTGACTGATGAGGGCAAGCGGTTTTATCTGCGCGCCTGCAATCTGCTGAACGAACTGCGCGACACCATGACGGAAATGAACGAGTTGCGCAACCTGTCCCGTGGCACGATCAACTTGGCCATCCCGCCGATGATCGGCAGCTGTCTGTTCCCCTACCTGTTTACCAGCTTCCAGACTCAATACCCGCATTTGACGTTGAATGTTTGTGAAGAGGGCTCCTTTTCCGCGCATCGGATGATTGAACAGGAAGAGCTCGACCTCGGCATCATCATTTTGCCGCAGCACAATCCCGGTACGTTGGAAACCTTTTTCCTCACCCGCCAGGAAATCCTGCTGGCCGTCGCAAAAACCCACCGTCTGGCGAGCGCCTCCTCCGTGCCGTTTTCCGAATTACGCCAGGAAAAATTCATCCTGTTCAAGAGCAACTTCTTTCAGCGGCATGCGATTTTGCAGCGTTGCCAGGACGAAGGCATCGAACCGGAAATCGTATTCAACTCCAGTCAGATCGAAACGGTCAAATCACTGGTTTCCCATGGTGTCGGCATCTCGTTCCTGATGCAGATGGCGCTGGAGGGACTGCCCGGCATCGCCGGCATATCGCTGAATCCGCCGATTCACGTGAATATAGGCCTGGCCTGGAAAAAAGGCCGCCAACTTTCTCCCTCAGCCAAAGCCTTTATCAATTTGGTATCAGCGAAAACCGAGGAGGCCCTGACCTTAAAAAAATGCCGCTGACTCAGGCCTGGCCGTACTGTTGCTTGATCAACGGCTTGATGCCGCCGCTGGCCAGAATGTTCATCACGTAATCGGATAACGGCTGGGCTTGCAAACTAACGCCGCTGGTCTCGTTCGTAACCGTTCCTGTTGTCAGGTCCACGCTCAAGCTGTCGCCACGTTTGACTTGTTGACTGACGCCGGGGCAGACAATGAGCGGCACGCCCAGATTGATCGCATTGCGGTAAAAAATCCGGCCATAAGAATCGGCCAGGATCGCCCCAACCCCGGCGGCCTTGAGTGTCACCGCAGCGTGTTCTCGGCTGGAGCCGCAGCCAAAGTTGGTGGAGGCAACGATCAAATCGCCTGGCTGAACTTCTTTGACAAAGTTGGGGTCCGCACCTTCCATCGCATGTTTGCCAACTTGGTCCGGGTCAGTGAGGTCGAGAAAACGGCCGGGATAAATTTGATCGGTATCGATATTCGGTCCGTAGACAAAGGCTTTGCCTTTCAATATTTGTTGCATGTTTTTCACCCCTACTTCAAATATTCTGTCGGGTCGACGATTTTACCGGTCAGCGCCGCAGCAGCGACCGCCGCCGGCGAGCCAAGATAAATATTGGCCTTGTTCGAACCCATGCGCCCGGGGAAATTACGGCTTGAGGCAGTAATGCAGACTTCGCCTGCCGCCAGCATGCCTTCATGCGTGCCCAGGCAGGCGGCGCAGCCCGGCGTGACAAATGTAGCGCCCGCTTCCACCAACGTTTTCATCGTGCCGTTCTCCATCGCTTCCAGTAAGACTGCTTTGGATGCCGGCACCACGATGAACCGGGTGCGGGGGTTAATTTTTTTGCCCTGCAGGATTTTGGCCGCAATCGCCAGATCTTCGGCGCGACCGCCGGTACAGGTGCCAAGAAAGGCCTGGTTGACCGGAATCCCTGCGTATTTCGCCACCGGCGCAACATTATCCACGCTGTGCGGCGCAGCGATCTGCGGCGTCATGCCGGTTACGTCAAAGGTGTGCTCTGCCGCATATTGATAGCCCGGATCGGTTATGAAAACTTCATATTCATGTTTTACTTTTCCCTGCAAAAACTCCAGCGTGATTTCATCCGGTTGGATATAGGCGGTTTTGGCCCCCAGTTCGGTGGTCATATTGCATAGGGCCATCCGCTCGGAAACACTGAGTTGTTTCAGCACGGGCCCGGTGAACTCGACCCCGCGATACACGCCGTAATCCGCGCCTAATGCGCCGATGACCTTGAGAATGACATCTTTGGCAAAAACACCATGCGGCAGCGTTCCGTCCAAGTGTATCCGAATGATTTCGGGAATCCGGAACCACAGTTGCCCTGTCACCATGATGATCGCCAGGTCGGTGGCGCCTACGCCGGTGCCGAACGCGCCGAACGCGCCATGAATCGTCGTGTGCGAGTCGGTAATGACCAGCACTTGGCCGGGATAGACCAGCCCTTTATCGACCATGACCTGATGGCAGACGCCTTGGTCGACGTCCATCAGCAAATCAATTCCCTGCTCCCAGCAAAACTCGCGGAACTGTTTCTGGTTATCTGCCTGCATGATCGTAGACGCCGGAGCATAGTGGTCAAGAAAGACCACTAGCTTGTTAGGATCATGCACCTTCTTGCCACCCATCTCAAAAAACGAGCGTAGTGTCTGCAGATACAAGTCATTAATCCCGGCCATATCCACCTTGCAATTGACAATTTCACCGGTCGTTACCGCCGCCTTCCCGGCGGCTTTGGCTAAGATCTTCTCTATCGCATGCATGAAAATTCTTTCCTCCTTGCTCTATTTCGTCGGGGTCGCGTTGAGGGGAACGGTGATCGAACCCATCGGCATCAGGGTGATTGTCGGCTTGGGTCCGAGTTTTGCGAATGCCATCTGCAGCGCTGTCTCGACATCTTTAGCCGGCGTGAACAGCAGCATTTTGGCAAAATCCGCTTCCATGCCGGACACCAGAATAAATTCGGCTTTTTTCATCAGACGGGTGACGGCATAGGCTTTGTGCGCGCCGATTTCAAACTTGGCCCGCAGCGCCTTCTCGACCAATTCCGGCGATGGATTTTCCTGCATCATTTTTTCATATTGCGCGGCCCCAGAGCCTTCCTCGCACTCGCCGAGAATAATCACAATACCGCCTTCGCGCACGGCGCACCAGGCATTGTCCATGGTCTTCTGCAGCTGGTACACATTGATATCTTTGGGATAGCCGCCGCAGGTGGCAATCACGAGATCTGCTTCCTGTTTCACAGCTGCGCCGTATACCTTGTCAACCATCTTGCAAGCTTCCTTGTGCGCCTCGATATAATCGCCGGCAAACACCTGCAAGAAACGTTTTTCTTCGTCCAGCACCACATTGATCAGGAAAGAGGGGCGTAGCATTTCCGTGCATTCGACTTGGTCATGGTAGACCGGATTGCCTTCGAGCCGGCCAATCACGGCGTTAGGATCAAACATCATGCTATGATTGTGACGAATGGTTTCATAAGCAGCCACCCCAGGCATCAGCGCCTTGCGACCGCCACCGTAGCCGGAGAAGAAATGGTGCACGATGCCGCCGGTACAGATAATATGGTCCACTTCGGTCACCAGTTTGCTAAAACCAACCTTGGTGCCCCGAGACGTAGTCCCGAAATATTGCATCTGACTCTCGTCCCGACAATCGGGATTGTACATTTTTACTCGCTTGGCAACCGCTTCGCCGACCGCCTCGACCATTTCCTCTTCGGTCATGGCGCGATGAGTTCCCAATGCGTAAACGATCCGCATAGCGGCGTCCGGTATGCCGACTGCATTCAGCTCATCCAGCAGAACCGGCAGGAAGATATAACTACGGGCGATGCGAGTCGGGTCATTGACGATGAACGCCACTGTTTGTCCGGGTTTCACGAGATCCCGCAGCGGCAAAGTCCCAATCGGGTTGCGGATAGCATCCCGCACTGCCGCCGCCGGGTCAGGCAGCGCCGGGAACTCGTTGATCACCAGTTCATCCATGACCAGCGCCGGATCCAGTGAAAACTCAACCTCCCTCTTGCCGTACTTCATTTTGTATTCTTTCAATGAGGCCACCCCTTCCTGTAGAAATTCTTTAACTATATCTTTTCTATGCAAAAACAGTGCCAGCCGCTAAAATCGGCCATTATCGCAATAATTTGCAAAATTTATGTTGCAACGAAACGGTTTTTGCAGTATTTTTGTCTTATAACGTTTCATTTTGTTTCAGGAGGTTGTAGATGATCACATTTCTTGCCCCCGACGAAACAATCTTTGCTACCGCCAAGGCCGCTCTTTCCCGCTCGCATCCCGATATATGCATTGAACAAGGCCTGCTCAGCGCCGGAGTTGAAAAGGCCGGCGCGTTGATTGCCGCCGGAACGGAAATCATCATTACCCGTGGCGGCACCGCCAAGGCGATCAAGGCGACTTTCCCCGACATTATTGTAGTCGAGGTGCCGATTACCGGTTTTGATATCCTGCGCACCGTGGACGAGGCTCGCCGACTGGGACGTCGAATCGGCGTAGTTGCGTTTGCCTCGATGGTGCTAGGCATCGAATGTTTGCCGCAGATCCTCGACGTAGAACTGCGTCAGTACCTGATTGAAAACGAATTCGAAGCCGAAGCAAAAGTACTGCAGGCCTGCCGCGCCGGCGCCGAAGTCATTGTTGGCGGCGTCATCACCGGCCACGAAGCCCGAAAACACAACCTGCCTCACGTGCTGATCCAGAGCGGCGCCGAAGGCATCTTGCAATCGGTGCTGGAAGCCAAACGCATTTATGCAGCCCGCCTGGCCGAAAAACTAAAAGGCACGCTATTTCGCACGGTTCTCGACTACTCGTACGAAGGGGTCGTTTCGATCGACCAGGACCAACGAATCGTCATTTGCAACCCGGCGGCCAGCAGCATCACAGGCCTTAAACAAACTGCCGCGCTCGGCCAACAAGCCAACCACATCTTGCCTCACCTAAAACTGGAACGGCTGCTTGTGACTGGCCGGGAAGAACTGGGGCAGATCATCGACCTGCCCGGCAAGCAAATTCTCTGCAACAAAATCCCGATTCTGGTCGGCGGCAAGATCGCCGGCGCCATAGCAACCTTTCAGGAGACAGGCAAAATCCAGCAATGGGAAGCGGCCATCCGCAAAAGAATCTATGCCGGCGGTCATGTCGCCTCGTTCAGTTTTGCCGATATCATCGGTTCCAGCCCAGCAATCCTGGATGCAATCAATATGGCCCGCGAATTTGCCGTCACCGACTCGTCAGTGCTGATCACCGGTGAAACCGGCGTCGGCAAGGAGGTCTTCGCCCAGAGCATCCACAACGCTAGCCCGCGTTCGCAAAAACCGTTTGTAGCGATCAACTGCGCCGCCTTACCGGCCCAAATCCTTGAAAGCGAGCTGTTCGGCTACATGGGCGGCGCTTTTACCGGCGCCAATCCCAAAGGCAAAGCCGGTTTATTGGAAATCGCCCATGGCGGCACTTTATTTCTTGACGAAATTGCCGAAATGGATTTTGGCATTCAGAGCAAGCTGCTGCGGGTGATTCAGGAAAAGCGGGTCATGCGGCTCGGCAGTGACCGGGTCATGCCAGTAGACGTACGCATAATCGCCGCCACCAACAAAAATCTAAAAACCCTGATTCGCGAACAGAAATTTCGTGCCGACCTGTACTACCGATTGAACGTGCTGCGGCTCAGACTGCCCCCGCTGCGGGAACGCAAACCGGATATCCGGCTTTTTGCCCACTACCTGCTACAACGCTATGAAAAAGCAGCTCCGCTCAAACTGCACTGGGGACCAGACGCCCTGGAAAGACTCGTCCAGCATGAATGGCCAGGCAATGTGAGGGAGCTGCAAAATATAGTGGAACGAATTGTAGCAGTCTGCAAACAACAAACCATCCCTGCTGAATTGATCAGCCGGGTCATGCGCGACGACGATGATTTGCCGGAAACGCCAATAACCACAGTTTGTTCGTCGACCTCGGAGCGGGAAGTTATTCTTCAGGCGCTAGCGCAGACCCGGGGCAGATTGTCGGCGGCCGCAAACCTTCTTGGCATCAGCCGCTCAACCCTGTGGCGAAAAATGAAACTGCTGGGCCTTAATCCTCGCTCCCGTTGACCAGGCGCGGCACAGTGAGACTGCCCATCGGCATCAGTGTGATCGACGGCGACAGCCCTAGTTTGGCATAAGCTAGCGCCAGCGCTTCCGTCATGTCTTTAGCCGGCGTAAACAGCAACATCCGGACGAAATCCGGTTCCATACCGGATACCAAGATAAATTCGGCCTTCTTCATCAGCCGCGTCACCGCATAAGCCTTGTGCGCGCCAATTTGGAAGTCTTGCCGCACCGTCGCTTCCACCGCATCCGGTGTCCTGCATTGCTGCATCATTTTCTCGTATTGGGCCGAGCCCGACCCCTCCTCACATTCGCCGAGGATAATCACGACGCCGCCTTCACGGACAGCGCACCAAGCGTTGTCCATTGTTTTTTGCAACTGATAGATGTTGATATCTTTCGGATAGCCGCCGCAGGAAGCGATGACCAGGTCCGTTTCCTGCCGAATCGGCGCCCCGTAAACTTCATCTACGAAAGTACAAGCTTCGCGGTGTGCATTGATATAATGGCCGGCAAACACTTTTAGAAACTGTTTTTCCTCATTCAGCACAACGTTCAGCAAAAACGAGGGACGGCACAGCTCAGCCCCCTCAATCTGATCGTGATAGATCGGGTTGCCGTCCAGTTTGCCAATCACCGCGTTCGGATCAAACATCATGCTGTGATTTTTGCGAATGGTCTCATAGGCTGCCACACCGGGAAACAGTGCCTTGCGACCGCCGCCGAATCCGGAAAAGAAATGGTGCACCACGCTGCCGGTCAGGATGATGTGGTCCGCTTCCGCCACTTGCTTATGAAAATAAACCGGCGTGCCGCGCGAAGTTTCGCCAAAATATTGAAACTGCGACGGATCTTTGCAGTCGCTGTTGTACATTTTAACTTTTGCCGCGACATCGGCGCCGACTTCCTCTATCATCTCGGCCTCGCTCATCAAGCGGTGGCTGCCCAGCGCGAACACGATGCACATATCTTCATACGGAACACCGACCGCATGGATTTCGTCAATCAAGACCGGTAAAAAAACATGGGTATTCGCCACCCGGGTCGGATCGTTGACAATGAAAGCGACTGTTTGCCCTGGACTGACAATCTCCCACAGCGGCGCAGCGCCGATCGGCTCGCGGATTGCAGCCTCAATTGCGGCGATCGGGTCAACCAGCACCGGATACTCCTTGATCG
>JBGSKE010000245.1:0-3836 GCA_041741355.1 Negativicutes bacterium
GTGAACGCTTTGAAGCAGTTCTCAAGAACTCGCTGTTTTCGTTGCTGGATTTGCTGCAATGCTGTATTCCTGAGCGGATGGAAACACTGTTTCGTAACAAAAAGTTGCATGAATGGAACTATGAGAGTTTTTTGCCGCAGCAGTTGCATGGGTTTACGCGCGTGCTGTGCCCGCAAAACTGTGTCCAGGTAACCAATGGTTCGTATCTGATCCTTGATTATTCCGATTATACTTGTGTTAGTTCCTTGCGCTTTTTCTTCAATGTATTTCGTGACGATTTCTTTGCTGAATTACTGCTCAAAGGCGTGCCTGAGGCGACCAAGCTGTTTGACGCCAAGAGTTTAAGCGACCTGGAAGCGAGGCTGCGTAAGTCGCTTGATGGTTGTTTGCTCGATTTGCGGACTAGAATTTAATAAGTTTCGCATTTGACGATTGACATAACCCCGAATATCGATTAGAATATATTTTGCAGTCTGGTTTTGGCCCGGTGGTGTAGTGGTTAACATGCCGCCCTGTCACGGCGGAGATCGAGGGTTCAAGTCCCTTCCGGGTCGCCATTTAAAAATCCCATGCCGCGGTAGCTCAGTCGGTAGAGCAGTGGACTGAAAATCCACGTGTCGGCAGTTCAATTCTGCCCTGCGGCACCATTTCATAAGCGGAAGTAGCTCAGCGGTAGAGCATCGCCTTGCCAAGGCGAGGGTCGCGAGTTCGAATCTCGTTTTCCGCTCCATTAATTAAATTTGCGTCAGGTAGTGCTGCCTGGCGCTTTTTTGTATCCAGATTTTTAAGATGCTTGAATAAATATAGCGGGATACTGTATACAAATTTATATTGTAAATCTGATATATTTTTTAGCGATTATTTGATACCGTATATAAATAAGTTACACTGAGACATTTGCGGGAAGAAATGTCAGTAACAGTAAGGGGAGGAATCACATTGCGCAGCGAAACCGTCAAACAAGGCTCGACTCGGGCCGCCCATCGTTCTTTGTTCAATGCTCTGGGGTTGGGGAAAAAAGAATTGGAAAAACCACTGATCGGGGTTGTCAATTCGTTTAACGAACTGATTCCTGGCCATATGCACCTGCGTGAAATCACCGAGGCGGCGAAAAATGGCGTTTGGCAAGCCGGCGGAGTTCCGGTAGAGTTTCCGGCTATCGGCATCTGTGATGGTATTGCGATGGGACATGACGGCATGCGCTATCCGCTGGCCAGCCGAGAACTGATTGCCGATTCGATTGAGGCGATGGCGAACGGACATGCTCTGGACGCCCTGGTGATGGTGACCAACTGTGATAAGATCACGCCAGGCATGCTGATGGCGGCTGCCAGGCTGAATATCCCCTGTGTAGTGGTAAGCGGCGGACCGATGCTTGCCGGACATTACAAGGGACGCAACGTCAGTGTCAGTACATCGTTTGAAGCCGCCGGACTGTTTGAGGCCGGTAAGATAAACAGCGAGGAACTGGATGCGATGGAACGGGCCAACTGTCCGGGGTGCGGCTCCTGCGCCGGTTTGTTTACCGCCAATAGCATGAACTGTATGACCGAGGCGTTGGGAATGGGGCTGTCCGGAAACGGAACCATTCCGGCCGCGCATACCGGCGCCCGCCGGATGCTGGCCCGCGATGCCGGTGCTGCTGTGATGAAATTGTTGGAGAAAAACATCAGGCCGCGAGACATCATGACGATGAAAGCGTTTGAAAATGCAATCGCTGTGGATATGGGCATCGGCGGTTCTTCCAACACGGTGCTGCATCTGACCGCAATCGCCTACGAAGCTGGTCTGGAATTGCCACTCAGCCTGTTTGATTCTATCGCCGCCAAGACGCCGTATCTGACCAAGATGAGCCCGTCGGGCAGTCACCACTTGGAAGATCTCAATGAAGCCGGCGGCATCAATGCCGTGATGAAGGAACTCAGCAAGCTTGGCTTGATTCATACGGAATCGTTGACCGTAACGGGAACGATCAGTGATCGGATCCAGTTTGCGCCGATTCAAAGGCCGGATGTGATCAAAACTGTCGAAGAACCTTATCGTAAGACCGGCGGTCTGGCCGTATTGCGCGGCAACCTGGCGCCTGATGGAGCAGTGATCAAAGAGAGCGCCGTAGCCGAAGACATGCTGGTATTTGAAGGCAGAGCCCGGGTGTTTGACTCCGAGGATGCGGCGATCGAAGCAATCACCGGCAAGAAGATTGTTCACGGTGACGTGGTGGTCATCCGTTACGAAGGCCCCAAAGGCGGCCCGGGAATGAAAGAGATGCTCAATCCGACAGCAGTTATTACCGGTATGGGCCTGCGGGTGGCTCTGATGACGGACGGACGTTTCAGCGGCGCCACTCAGGGCGCTTGCGTCGGCCATGTATCGCCGGAAGCGATGGACGGCGGACCGATTGCGTTGATTCAGGAAGGTGACGTGATCAGCATCGATATTCCTGGTCGCAAGCTGGAGTTGAAAGTCGATGATGCAGAGCTGGCAAAACGGAAAGCAGCCTGGGTCTGCCCGGAACCGAAAGTGAAAAGCGGCTACCTAGCCCGTTACGCCCGGATGGTCACTTCGGCCAATACCGGCGCTGTACTCAAATAGAGCATTTTGGCCTGAATCGATCTGAAAGATTACTGGATTAGCGAAGAAATAGCGGGAAGAAAGAGGGAATTGTTGATGAACAAGAAATTTTGGCTATTGTGCCTATCTTTAGTAATGGTTGCTGCGTTTGCGCTCACCGGTTGCGGCGGTGAAAAAAAACCGGCGGCAAAACCGGCGGGACCGGCAGGTCCGCAGACGATCAAACTGGCGCACGTGGTCAATGAGAAAGACGGCTTCCATGTGGCGGCGCTGAAATTCAAAGAACTGGTCGAACAACGGACCCAAGGCAAAGTAAAAGTCGAACTGTTCCCCAATGCTCAATTGGGCGATGAACGCACCCTGATCGAAGGGATGCAGATCGGTACTGTACACATGGGCGTGATTACCAACGGCCCGGTGGCGAACTTCCTGCCGGAAATCGCCGCATTTGAAATGCCGTTCCTGTTTAACTCACCAGCCCAGGCTTACAAAGTTCTTGATGGCGAAGTGGGACAGAAAGTTCTCGCCAAGCTTGATGCAATCAACCTGAAGGGATTGGCCTACGCCGAACGCGGCTTCCGCAACTTGACCAACTCCAAGCGCCCTGTCAAGACGCCTGCCGACATGGCTGGCCTGAAAATCCGCGTTATGGAGAATCCTGTATATATTGACACCTTCAAGACCCTAGGCACCAATCCGGTGCCGATGGCCTGGACCGAAGCTCTGACCGCGTTGCAACAGGGCACCATCGACGGCCAAGAGAACCCAATTAATGTGATTTATTCATTCAAACTGAATGAGACGCAGAAGTATCTTTCGATGACCCAACACTCCTACGCGCCGGCCCTGTTTCTGATGAGCAAAAAAGTGTTTGCCGGCTTTGACAAGGCGACCCAGGACATCCTGGTTAAGGCGGCCCAGGAGGCAGCGGTGCACGAACGAAAATGGAATAGCGACCAAATGGCGAACATGATCAAACAACTGAAAGAAAAAGGCATGCAGATCACTGAGCCGGATATCGCCGCATTTCAGGCAGCGGTAAAACCGGTTTATGACAAATATGGACCGAAATTCGGTACCTTGCTGCAAGATATCGAAAAAGCCAAAAAATAATCGCACGGAGGCTCTATGAAACAGATTGGTTTGTTTATCGGTAAATTGAGCCATGGTCTTGACCGGGCGATGGTGGGGATGGTATTCCTATTGGTGGCGGCGATGGTCATCGTTACGACGCTGCAGGTAATTTTTCGCGTGTTTTTTAACGC
>JBGSKE010000246.1:0-8849 GCA_041741355.1 Negativicutes bacterium
AACAACTGCGCAAATTGTCGACGGCAGTGGAGCAAAGCCCAGCGGCTACAGTAATTACCGACTTAAAGGGCAATATTACCTATGTCAATCCAAGGTTTACGGATGTGACCGGCTACAGTTTTGCCGAAGCAATCGGTAAAAATCCGCGGGTTCTTAAGTCCGGCAAGACGTCGCCGGAGGTATACCAGGACCTGTGGCAGACCCTTGCTGCCGGCCAGGAGTGGAAAGGAGAGTTCCTTAACCGGAAGCGAAACGGCGGATTGTTCTGGGAAAAGGCTTCGATTACGGCGATTCGCGATGAACAGGGGGTGATTTCCGCATATTTGGCAGTTAAAGAAGACATCACCGAACAGAAGTTTTCCCAACAGGCATTGGTTCGGGCGAAAGAGGAAGCAGAAAGCGCCACTCGCATGAAGAGTGCTTTTCTTGCCAATATGTCGCATGAAATTCGCACGCCGATGAATGCGATTTTAGGTTTTACCGAATTGCTACTGCGTGACAGCTCATTATCCGACCAGCAACGTCACTATCTGTCGACAGTCAGTCGTAGCGGCGAGCATTTACTGGAATTGATCAACGATGTGTTGGAGACTTCCAAGATCGAGGCCGGGCAGATGCAACTCAACCCGACGACGTTTGATATTCGGCTGATGCTCGATTATCTGGACAGCTTGTTTCGGCAAAAGATTGAGGATAAATCGTTGACGTTTATCGTGGATACCGAAAGACTGGAATTTGTTGCTTATTTTGCTGATCAGCAGAAGCTGCGTCAGATATTGATCAATTTGCTGGGCAACGCGCTGAAGTTCACGCAAACGGGCCGAATTAACCTGCGAGCCTGGACGGAAGACTGTATCGGCAGCGGACCAGCCGACTGTGAACTGTTCATTGAGGTGGCGGACACCGGCATTGGGATAGCCGCAACGGATCAGGAGTCGATCTTTCAGGTATTCAGCCAAACCCGAGAAGGCGCACAGATCGGCGGGACCGGTCTGGGGCTTTCGATTAGCCGGTCGTTGGCGCGAATGATGGGCGGCGATATTGTCGTCGACAGTGAACTGGGCAAAGGCAGCTGTTTCCGCGTCCATATTCGTGCCCGCGCGGTTGTGGAGGCCAAGCTGCGCCCGCGACAAAAACGGGTAATTGGCCTGGCTAACATGGATGAGCGCCGACGGATTCTGATTGTTGATGATGAAAAAATAAACCGGGAATTTCTGCAGAGCTTCTTGGCTCAGATTGGTTTTGCGGTTAGCGAAGCGGAGGATGGCGAAACGGCGCTGCAGATAGTTGAGACATGGCAGCCGGACCTGGTCTTGATGGATGTGATGATGCCCGGTCTGGACGGATATGAAACAACTCGGCAAATTCGCGGGCGATGGCCGGAAATCAAGGTGGTCGGCGTATCGGCCAATGTGTTCGAGGAAGCGGAACGCAAAGCCTACGAATGTGGCATGAACTCTTATGTTCGCAAACCTTATAAAGAGCTGGAGCTGTTGCACACGCTCGGCGAAATGCTGTCTGTGGGGTATCAATATGAAGATGATCATGCCAGTGAAGAGGGTGTGTCGACTGCGACGGCATGTTTCAAGCCGGATCTGTCATTGCTTGCCGCTGAGCAGGTCGCGGCATTGCGCCAAGCGGCAAGTTACGGCGACTATTATCACCTGCTTGAATTATTGGCGGAGATCGGCGCCGATAATGAAGGCCCGCTGACAGAAGCCGTGCATTGCATGAGAGAGTTAGTCGTAAAATATGACTACGAAGGACTGGAAAAGTTGTTGGAAGCAGGGGGGGCGCCAGGATGACTGAGTCGTTTTTGCGAAACTTGCGTCAAGATATTCTGATTGTTGATGATGTGCCGGAGAATTTGCAAATTTTGGCATTGATGCTCAAAGATCAAGGCTATTCTGTACGACCAGTTTCCAGCGGTCGCATGGCGCTGAAAACTGCCAATGCCAATCCGCCGGACTTGATTTTGCTTGATATTACGATGCCGGAAATGAATGGTTATGAAGTTTGCGAAATGCTGAAGCAGGATGCTGTTTTAAAGGATATCCCGGTTATTTTTATCAGTGCGTTGGCCGATACCGGCGACAAGTTAAGGGCCTTTGAAACCGGCGGCGTCGATTACATCACCAAACCATTTAAAATACAAGAGATCCAGGCCCGGGTGGCGACGCATTTGAAATTGCGGCTGATGCAAAAGGAACTGGAACATTACAGCCGAAATCTGGAAGCGATGGTGCAAGCCCAGGTTAAGCAAATCTCCGATGCTCAGCTGGCAACGATTTTTGCCCTGGCCAAATTGGCGGAGTCCAGGGATGATGAGACCGGCAAACATCTGGAGCGGGTCCAGAAAATGTGTCGCCTGCTAACGACTCAATTGAAGCTGGAAGTGGCGGCTGAAGCCGATCTGCTCAGTGACGCGTTCATCGAGATGCTTTATCACGCGAGCCCACTGCATGACATCGGCAAGGTGGGAATTTCAGATTTGATTTTGTTGAAGCCGGGAAAACTGACGGCGGCAGAATTCGACATCATCAAGACCCATCCGATCATCGGCGCAGAGACGTTGGCAGCCGTATACCGGGAACATCCCAATGAACTGCTTAAGATAGGCATCGAAATTGCGCGTTATCACCATGAGCGCTGGGATGGGGCGGGATATCCCGAGGGATTGTCAGGCGAACAGATACCCTTATCGGCCCGGATCATGGCAGTGGTTGACGCTTACGACGCGATCTGTTCCAGGCGAGTATACAAGGAAGCCCTGACTCACGACGAGGCTTGCAAGATCATCGAGCGCGACAGCGGCAAACACTTTGACCCACGATTGGTTGCAGTGTTTCTCAATTCTGAACAGAAAATCCGATTGTTGCATCAGCACCTGCAAGATTAGTGCAGGAAAGCCAGTTTGCCCGGCGAATATATTCAGTAATAGAAAATTAGTAAGTGAGAGTGCTAGGAGGCGATGAGATGAAACGGGTTGCCGCAATCTGCCTGCTGCTGCTATTGGCTGCAGTACAGACTATGCAGGTTGGTTTGGCCGCGGAGAAGAAAGTGGAATTGACCGAGCAATGCCGCAAGCATGTCGTGGCTTTTGAATACCCGGAAGCGATTGATAGCTGCAGTCAGGCGATCAAACTGGATGGAAATTTAGCCGACGCTTATTTCTGGCGGGGGGTTGCCTTGGTTGCCAGCCGAAAATATGATGATGCGATCAAGGATTTTAACCAAGTGATCAGTCTGAACCCCAATGATGTGCAGGCGCTTAGCAATCGTGGGTTGGTCTATCGTAGGCTAAAGCAATATGATCAGGCGCTGGTTGACTTGAATAAAGCGATCGAGATCGACCCGAACTATGCAGCAGCCTGGCTCAGTCGAGGGACTGTATTTGCCCAGATTGACCAATGGAACGATGCTGTGCTGGACTATTCGCGAGGGATCGAATTGACGCCGCAAAACTATACGGCTTATCACAACAGGGGTATTGCTTATGAACAAATGGGCAACAAAATGGAGGCGTTGAGCGATTTCCGCACCTTTCTGCGGATGGCGCCGCCGGGTGATTTGCTGCGGGCATCCGTGGAACAACGGATTAAAATGTTGGAAGAAGCGCCATGACAGCGAGGAAAGCTGAGTAATAAATGGCAAGATTATGTCGCAGGATAGAATAATAGTATGGGAGGGATTCGCATGTTTAGCAAGATTCTGGTTCCGATTGACGGTTCCGAAATGGCCTGGCACGCCCTGGAACACGCCCGGACTTTGGGTGAAAAGTTTGGCAGTCAGATCACGGTGATGCACGTAGTTCAGCCTTACAATACAATCCCCAGCATTGATGGATCGCCGTTATTCATTCCTCGTGATATCGAGGCGATTCAGGAAACCGGCAGAACTCTGCTGAAACAAGCCGAAGATAAGTTGGCAGGCTACCCATTCGCAGTCGATACAAAAATCGAATTCGGTTATCCGGCCGAGCGGATTTTGAACCTTGTGGATGAAGGCGACTATCGTATGATCGTGATGGGCAATCGTGGCTTGAGCGGCATTGCTGAATTTTTGATGGGCGGCGTGGTGGCGCGAGTGACCCAGCATGCGAAAATTCCCGTGTTGGTCGTTAAATAGCAGGGAGGTGATGAAGCGGTGCTGGGCAAAAAATACCTACTACTGTTGTTGATCTGCCTAGTGCTTGTTTTCAGTCCGACTGCCTGGGCTGCCGATGTGCAATATACGACTGGCGATTCGGGGCCGGCCGTCGAACAGATACAACAAGGCCTAAAGGCAGCAGGTTTTTTCGGCGGGCAAATTGATGGGAAATTCACCACGCTGACCCGCCAGGCGGTCATCAGTTTTCAAAAGGCCTCGGGGTTAAAAGCTGATGGGGTGGTGGAGGCAAAGACGTTTAAGGCGCTGACCGGCAAACCGATCCCGGCTAAACCTGCTAGCCTCGCGGCAAACAAAAATCAACCGAAGAACAAGAATGCCGCCAGCATTCTGAAGACCGCGCTGTCATTCAAAGGGGTGAAATATCGGTTTGGTGGTGCGACGCCGACCGGATTCGATTGTTCGGGCTTTGTGATGTATGTTTTTAACAAGCATGGAATCAAATTGCCGCGTACGGCCGATATTCAGTTTACGGTCGGTAAGCCGATCAAGGCCAAGAAAGATCTGAAGCCGGGCGATCTGGTGTTTTTTGAAACCTATGAAAAGGGCGCTTCGCATGTCGGAATCTATCACGGCAACGGTAAATTCGTTCATGCTTCCTCAAGCCGCGGCGTCACGCTGAGTGGGCTATCAGAGGAATACTATGCCAAACGATATCTCGGCGCCCGTCGGGTACTCTAAACACTGGAATTGGATTGAACATAAAAGAAGACGGCGAAAAAAACCGTCTTTTTTTGTCCGCATACGCAGGAATAATGAAGGGTTAGCGCGAATTAACAATATTACAATAATTTTAGGAGGGATTTCTTTGGTTTGGGTTGGCGCTATTATTGTCGTATTAACATTCGCTGCAATCATTAAGAAGTATGAAACAAGGCTGGTTCTTTTCGTTTCCGGCGTGGCCATGGCTGCGGCATCCGGCAAGCCGATGGCGGCAGTGGACGCATTTAGCAAGGCAATGGTCAATCCGGGTTTGGTTACAGTTATTTGTACCGTCATGGGTTTTGCGTTTGTCATGAAACTGACGAAGTGCGACGCCCATCTGGTGCATTTGCTGGCTGGCGCACTTGGTAGATTTCGGGTCATTCTGATCCCCGGCACGGTCATCGTAACGTTCTTGATCAATATTGCCCTGCCAAGCGCAGCCGGTTGCGGCGCTGCTGTCGGTGCGATCATGATTCCGACTCTGATCGGCGCGGGAGTGCACCCAATCATGGCGGCCTGCGCGGTCTTGGCCGGTACTTGGGGCAGTGTATTCAACCCCGGCTCGGCCCACGTGCCGTTCATTGCCAAACTGGGCAATACCGATGTCATGACCGTTATTGCTGGTCATACGACGGCAGCTGTAGTCGGTATTGTCACGATCGCCGTGTTGCTGACAGTCATCGCCCGCTATTTGAAAGAAGACGGTTCCGGCGAATCGGCTGTTGCCGCTACTGCAAAGAAAGAAGAAGATTTTAAGGTAAATTTCCTCAAGGCGATGGTGCCGGTCATTCCATTGCTTCTGCTGGTTCTCGGCAGTAAACAGGTTGGTTTGATTCCTCCAATTTCGGTTCCGGCAGCCATGCTGATTGGTGCGGCGCTTGGTTTTGCCGTGACGCTGACTAAAGCCGACGAAGTATCCAAACAGTTTTTTGATGGCATGGGCAATGCCTATGGCAACGTTATCGGTATCATTATTGCGGCGTCGGTATTTACTACCGGCATGCAGCTGATTGGTCTGACCGGCGCGTTGATCACCGCGATGAAAGGGTCGGCCGCCATTGCCAAGATCGCTGCCACCTTTGGACCGTTTATCATCGCTTTTCTCGGCGGTTCCGGCGACGCCGCGACACTGGCGTTCAACGGAGCGATTACACCGCATGCGCCGCAACTTGGTTTCGGCATCCTGCCAATGGGTTCACAGGCGTTCATTGCCGGCGCGTTAGGCCGTTCAATGTCGCCGGTGGCTGGCGTGGCGATCGTTTGCGCGGGATTGGCCCAGGTCAACCCGATTGACATGGCCAAACGCAATGCGATCCCGATGATCGTCGCGGCAACCATTTCTATGTTTATCCTGTTGTAGTCAACCATTATAGAATACGAGCAGAGTGGTAAAGGAGAAAAAACGATGGACAAAAAAATCATTCAGGCGGCAACGGCGCTAAAAGATAAGACGATTGCCCGCCGTCGGGATTTTCACAAACATGCCGAAGTGGCCTGGACTGAGTTTCGGACAGCCGCATATGTGGCCCAGACGCTGACTGATCTTGGCTATCAGGTGTCGACAGGCGTCGATGTGCATGACGAGGCATCCATGATGGGGTTACCGTCAAAAGCGGAACTGGAAAAACAGATGCAACGGGCGATCGACCAAGGCGCCGACAAAGCCTGGGTCGCCAAGATGGCGGGCGGCAAAACCGGCGTCGTGGCGGTGATGAAGTTTGCCAAACCGGGGCCGACGGTTGCTCTGCGGGTTGATATGGACGCCAACGACCTGTCGGAAGCGACCGAAGAAAAACACCGCCCAGTCAAAGAGGGCTTTGCCAGCGTAAACAAGGGGGCTATGCACGCCTGTGGTCACGATGGTCATACTTCCATCGGCCTGGCTGTGGCGGAAGTGCTGGCCGGCCTCAAGGACCAGTTGGCGGGGACGATCAAGCTGATTTTCCAGCCTGCCGAAGAAGGAGTACGCGGCGCCAAGGCGATGATGGCCAAAGGCGTCGTCGATGATGTGAAATATGTGGTCGGCATGCACCTCGGCGTTAATTTGCGTAAAACCGGGCAGGTTGCCTGTCGCACCGAAGGCTTCCTGGCCACGACCAAAGTTGACGCCACGTTCACCGGCGTTCCGGCTCATGCCTGAGCAGCGCCGGAATCCGGCAAGAACGCGATTCTCGCTGCATGTACGGCTACGCTCAACCTGCATGCCATTTCGCGCCACAGTCAGGGAATCTCGAGGGTCAATGTCGGCGTGATCCAAGGTGGCAGCGGCCGCAACGTCATTCCGGCCGGTGCGGTGATTAAAGTCGAAACCCGCGGCGTCAACAGCGAGATTAATGAGTATGTCTATAACGAAGCGGTTCGGATTATTGAAGCGGCTGCCATGATGCAAGGCTGCAGCGTCAAGATGGAACTGATGGGCGGCGCGGCTGGTTGCGGCAACGATGACGAGCTGGTGGAACGTATCCGTAAAGTCGCTGAGCGGCAAAAACTGCTGCCGGACATTCTGCCTTCAGGCAATATCGGTGGCAGTGAAGACTGCGCCTATTTCATGGAGCGGGTGCAAAAAAATGGCGGACAGGCTGCATTTGTGATGATTGGCACCGAACTGGCGGCCGGCCACCACGATGGATTCTTTGACTTCAATGAAGATGCTTTTGTGCCGGCGATTGCCCTGATGAGCGGTGCAGCGGTCGATTTGTTGACCCAGGGCTGATTTCGCCGAATAGTCTGGCGTTGGCCAGAGGCCTTGACAAGCGAGAGCTCGATTGATAGAGTATATGTAAATGATACGACCTTTAAACTGGTCCCGTGAGGCCGGTAAGGGGATGACTAATTTGCTGTATTCAGCAGCCTTCTTCTGTGCTTCACACAGAGGAAGGCTGTTTCTATTTGTAAATATGACGTTGTTCAAACGAAGACGGAGGGGGCGCGGGAATGGGAAAAAGTTCAGTTTCACTCAAGAACAGGGACATCCTGCAATTGCAGGGCATGTCGGAAGCCCATATCAGATTGGTGTTGGATACGGCGAAGCAGATGAAGGAAATCATCGACCGTGATATCAAAAAAGTGCCGACACTGCGCGGCAAGTCGATCATCAACCTGTTTTACGAACCAAGTACACGGACCAGAACTTCGTTCGAACTGGCCGGTAAATATCTCGGCGCCGATGTGGTCAACATCACGACTTCGGCTTCGAGCGTGGTCAAGGGGGAAAGCCTGCGCGACACTTTGCTGACTGTCGAGGCGATGGGCGTCGATGTAGTTGTTATGCGGCATGAAGTGGAAGGGTCGGCCCAGTTTGCGTCGCAGATTCTCAAACCGGTGGTTATTAACGCCGGTGACGGGGCGCACGAGCACCCCACTCAGGGTTTGCTCGATATGTTCACGATCATGCAGTACAAACAGCGGATCGAAGGACTGAAGGTCGTTATCGTCGGCGATATCCTGCACAGCCGGGTGGCCCGTTCCAACATCTGGGGCTTGAAGACCCTCGGCGCCGATGTGCATGTAGCGGGGCCTGCTCCGTTATTGGCGCGTGAGATGGAGTGCATGGGGATCACTGTGCATACTTCGGTGGAAGAGTCGATCGAAGGGGCCGATGTTCTCAATGTGCTGCGGATTCAAAAAGAACGCCAGGGCAAGGGGTTATTCCCTTCGGCCCGCGAATACGCCCGCCTGTTCGGTATCAACAGCAAACGGCTGCAGCTGGCCAAACCGGATGCGCTGGTCATGCACCCCGGTCCGATGAACCGTGGCCTGGAGATTGCGCCGGACGTGGCTTACGGCGACCAATCGGCGATTCAGGAACAGGTCAAGAACGGCCTGGCGATTCGGATGGCGATTTTGTATCTGGTTTTGATGGGAGGCGAAGAAGTTGAAACAATTGCTTAAAGGCGGACGGGTCATTGATCCCGGATCCGATACTGATAAATTGGCGGATGTGCTGATTGCGGACGGGAAGATCGCCGAGATCGGCA
>JBGSKE010000247.1:0-3054 GCA_041741355.1 Negativicutes bacterium
CCCGGTTTGATGGGCGGCTGGCCGGGAAAACCAGTCACATGCAATAAGCCGCCCAAAGCCAGGCCAATCCGGTCAAAGCCGGGTTTGTGGCTGCAAGGTCCGGTTTGTCCGTAGCCGGATGCACTATAGAAAACCAGTCGCGGATTAATTTCGTGCAGCATGTCCCAAGTAAAACCCAACTTGGCAAAAACGCCGGGGCGGAAATTTTCGATCAGAACGTCGGCATCTTTCAGCAATTCGATCAGCAGTTCTTTCGCTTTTTTATCTTTTAAATTTAGCGTTATACTTTTTTTATTGCGTCCCTCAACCGCAAACCACATGTCTTTGATACGCCCCATATTTCGCATCAAATCACCCAGCTTGGGCGGCTCGACTTTGATAACTTCAGCGCCAAAATCCGCTAACAGCGTCCCTGCGAACGGACCCGCCAAGATATTGCCAACCTCAACAACCTTTAGTCCTTCCAATGCTTTTGCCAACTTACTCACTCCCTAATATTTTTTACTTTTCATTACCGCAATAGCCGTAAATCAAGCTTGTGCACTACGCTTTTTTATCAAAAGAATAAACTCGCCTTCCTGAACGACTTCACCTTTTTGATTGAAAATTGTCCGCTTCATGACAATTTTGCCGCTGGCGCTATCCGGCCTAGCGTCGATTTTTTCCATGATTTCGACTTCCACATGCACCGTGTCGCCAATCAGTACCGGTTTTTTAAATTTCCATGATTTAATCTCGGTAAACGCAGTCAATGTCCCTGTCATAGACATGCCGTAAGGGGTACGGGTGTATAAACCCGATGCAATAACCAGCGGCAAGAGCCCATGCGCCAAACGTTGTCCAGCGATTGACGTTTTTGCATACTCCGCATCGGTGTGCAAAATGTTATAATCACCTGAAATGCCTGCAAAATTCACTATGTCGGCTTCGGTAACTGTTCTGCCGACGGAAGTGCACTTGTCGCCAACTTTCATGTCTTCAAAATACTTTTGTTCCAACAACTCCATTATGATTCCCCCTCACTTTTCTGCTCGAGCAATTTCTTTTAACTTGTTCAACAATTCCCACTTCTTATATTAGTTTTTCTATCATTGTTTTGTAAATTATCATTTCGGTTATCAACTGTTAGTTTTTCGGTTAATATAAAACACTTCTGTATTGGGTAGGCAAATTAAAAACCACGCTGTCGATTGAATCGACAGCGTGGTTTTTAATTACAGGTAATTGGGGAAAGTCATCAATATTTAGACGTGGAATTTGCCGACCGCATCACGCAGGTCGATTGCCAGTTGCGCCAGACTTTGGCTGGAAGAAGCAATTTCCTCCATCGAAGCTGACTGTTCCTCGGTGGCAGCCGATACGTTCTGCGCCTGCCCTGCTGCATCTTTGCTCAACTTGTCGATTTTATTCACCGAACCGACGATTTGCTGGCTGCCAACCGCCATTTGCTCAATCGTGGCGGAAACTTCCTTCACCTGATTCGATACCTGCGTCACCAGCCCAACAATTTCATGGAAGGCCTGACCAGCCGCATTCACTACTTCCGCGCCCAGTTTTACTTCGCGGGTTCCATTATCCATGGCCGCGACCGCTTGTTCGGTATCGCCCTGAATCCCGCCAATCAGCGTAGAAATCTGCTTCGTTGCCGCCTCGGATTGCTCGGCCAGTTTGCGCACTTCTTCGGCGACCACGGCAAAGCCGCGCCCTTGCTCACCGGCTCTGGCCGCTTCAATCGCGGCGTTGAGCGCCAGCAGGTTGGTTTGGCCGGCAATGCCGGAAATCGTGGCGACAATCTGGCCGATCGCCTTGGACCGCTCGCCCAGTTCAGCCACCACTTTGGCCGAATTATTGACAGTTTGTTCAATTCTACTCATCTGTTCGACAGCTTTGTTTACCGCCCGGTTGCCTTCCTGCGCCTGGTTGGCGGCACGGGCCGATTGGTCGGCTACTTCGTTGGTCGTGGCGGAAACCTGCTGGATACTGGCAGACATCTGCTGCACCACTGCCGCAGCGTCATTGGCCGCACTCAGTTGGGCTGTCGCGCCTGCCGCCACTTCGGTAATCGATTCGGCAACCTGATTGGACGCCTGCGCCGATTGGTCGGCACTGGCAGTCAACTCTTCACTGGAAGCGGCCAAATGTTCCGATTGTGCATGCACCGTCGCAACCAAGTTGCGCAGACTTGTCCGCATCTCGCGGAATCCTTTGGCCAACTGGCCGATTTCGTCTTCGGACGAAACCTTGGCTGCTCGTTCGCGCAGATCGCCCTGGGCCAACAGCAGGCATTCGTCGCGAATCAGCGAAATTGGTCTGGCAAATCGCTTGGCGATCAACAAAATCAAGACGCCGACAATCATCAGCGAAAGCAGCGAGATGATCAACATCGTTTTCGCCAGGGCATCGGTATCGCGAGTAGCTTCCGCCGCCGGCGCCGCCACAGTCAAGACCCAGCGCTGACCGCCCGGCAACTCGAGTGGTGTAAAGACGGCAACCCGCGAAACATCATCGACAAACGAATAATGCCCCATCGATTGCTTGCCGGATTGTACCGCTGTTTTAAACAGGTTGATCAATTGGTCGTCCAGTTCCGGCTTAGCCAGCTTCAATTCAGGATTGATTTTCTTTTCCTGCAAGTTTAGCTTGCCTGTCAACTCCCCGCGCCGGGGATGAGCAATAATCATGCCGGAGTCATCGGCCAACTGGCCATAACCGGTTTCGAGAAATTTGAGTTCCTTAATCATCGTGCTAAGGCGATCCATCGAAAAGGTCCCAACCAAAACCCCTATCATCCGTCCCTGGTTAGTCACCGGCACTGCCAACGCCACCGCCAGTTTACCGGTTGCTTTGGATACCAGCGGATCCGATACAGCTGGTTTTTGCGAGGCCATAACCTTTTTGAAATAGGCGCGATCCGCATACGAAGCGGTAGCGCCCGCGCTGGTAATACCGCTGCCATCAGCCGCAATCAGCACCAACACATCAAACTTACCCAGCCGTTTTTGTGTCTCAGCCATAACGGTAACGCTCTGTGCTTTATCTGTCCCCGCGCTGATT
>JBGSKE010000248.1:0-7568 GCA_041741355.1 Negativicutes bacterium
GTGGCGAACCGGCAACTTGATGTGGGTATTGTTGACGGAGAGATCCACCATAGCAATTTGCCACTGGAACCATTTGCCGATGATTTGATGGTTATCGTGGCTTCTGCGAAACAGCCCGGCTTGACAGCTGGACCGCTCAAAATAACCGATCTGAAAAACGAAACCTGGATTGTGCGCGAAGAAGCGTCCGGAACTCGTGAAGCCACTGAAAAAATGTTTGCCGAATTAGCGTTTCGACCGAAAAAAATTATGGAGTTTGGCAGTACGCAAATCATCAAGGAGTCGGTGCAGGTCGGCCTTGGCATCACCTTGCTCTCCCACTGCACGATTCAAAAAGAAGTTTCCTTGGGCAGTCTGAAAATCGTTGATGTGTGCGGTACGCCGTTTCAGCGCAAGTTCTCGTTGATTACGCCGTCGTCAAAGTTCAAAACCAAAGTAACCAGCGTATTCAGCGATGTTTTGCGCAATAATGAAGGCTTGCCGGATTTCTTCGGTAAGCCGATTGCTATTGACGCAAAATCCGTTTGAAAAATCCGCTGATGCTATGATGGTGGGCCGGTTCGTTTACTTCGACGTTATCGATTGCATAGCCCAATCCGGTAACCCGCTGCTCGATTTCCTGCTGCGATGTGCGCTGCGGATTGAAATCGACGCTTAGCTGACCGGTTTTTTCTTCGGTTTCTACCTGCAATACGCCGGGAGCGCCGATTAAATCCGTGTAAAGTGTTTGCAACTCTATCGGCTGTTCATTTCTTTTGACATGGAACCGGAGTTGCTTTGTTCCTGCAGCACAGCCGCATGTCTTGCACATTCGATTCGCTCCTTTCTGCTCAACAAATTCGCGGTAACGGATCGGAAACCATCACGTCGAGAATCCGGCGACTGCCGTAAGGGGTGCGCATAAAAAGCCTGCCTGCCGGTTGATCGAGTACCCGGCCGATAATGGCGGCTTCGCCGCCGTAGGGGTGCTCTTTCATTACGGCCAAAATTTGTTTTGCCATATCTGCCGGGACGATCGCTGCCAGTTTGCCTTCATTAGCCAGATACAGCGGGTCCAGGCCCAGCATTTCACAGATGCCCCGCACAGCCGGTTTGACAGGGATGCTGGTTTCGTCCAGCTCGATGCCGACGTGGCTCTGGCTGGCGATTTCATTCAATGCGGTGGCGAGGCCGCCGCGTGTCGGGTCGCGGAGAACCCGGATCCGCGGGCAGACGGCCAGCATGGCGGCGACCAGTCCGCCGAGCGGCGCACAGTCGCTGACCAGATTGGTGGTTAGGCCTAATTGCTCTCGTTCCAGCAAGATTGTCGCGCCGTGGTCGCCGAGAGTGCCGCTGACTATCACCACATCGCCAGGCGTTGCATTGCTACCGCAGATGTCGATGCCGGGCGGGATTTCGCCGATACCGGCAGTATTGATGAATAGTTTGTCAGCTGCGCCCCGGTTGACAACTTTGGTGTCGCCGGTCACAATCAGCACACCAGCTTCCCGGGCTGCGTCGGCCATCGATCGGACCACTGTTTCCAGCAACGGAAGCGGCAGGCCGTCTTCGATGATAAAGCCGCAGCTGAGATACCGTGGACGGGCACCGCTCATCGCCAGATCGTTCACTGTGCCGCAGACGGCCAGTTTGCCAATGTTGCCGCCGGGGAACAGCAACGGGTTGATTACATAGGAATCGGTGGTAAAGGCCGGTTTGCCGGTAAGCGCAGGCAGGCGGGCGGCGTCATGCGCTTCCGCCAAGTAGGGATTGTCAAAGTGCCGGCGAAACAAGTCGTTGATTAACGTGCCGGTCAGACTGCCGCCGGATCCATGCGCCAAGGTGACGACATCCATAAAATTCTTCGTTCCTTCCTTAATCGACAATGTATTTGTAATAGGCGGCGCAAGTGCCTTCGCTGGAAACCATGCAGGCACCCATCGGTGTTTGCGGCGTACAGACCTTTTTATATAATGCGCACTGCGGCGGTGTTTTCCGGCCGCGCAGGATGTCGCCGCAACTGCAGCCGTTCGGCGTCTGGGTCTCGGTTTCTGCCAAGCTGAACCGCACTGCGGCGTCAAAGCGGGCAAACTCGGGCCGTATTTGCAGGCCAGACCCGGCGATTTCGCCCAGGCCCCGCCAAATACTGGCTGTTGGCATAAACAGGCGGTTCAGGATCTCGCGCGCCGTCGGATTGCCGCCATCGGCCACGGCGCGGGGATAGGCGTTGACTGCGGCGGGTTTGTCCTGGCGCAGCATTTCGGCGATCAGCAGCAGCGCGTGTAAGATATCGACGATTTCAAAGCCGGCGATCACCGCCGGTTTATGATATTTTTCGGCGAGAAACCGATAAGGTTCCAGGCCGATGACCGTACTAACATGGCCGGGGCAGAGGAAGCCGTCGATCTGCAGGCCGCTATCTGCGCACAGGGCTTCCATGGCCGGTGGCACCAGTTTGTGGGCGGAAAACACGCTATAGTTATCCAGGCTTCGTTTGGCTGCCTCCAAAATTGTCAGCGCCACGACCGGCGCGGTTGTTTCAAAACCGACGCCAAGAAACACCACCTGCCGCTCAGGGTTGGCTGCCGCGATTTCCACGGCGTCCAACGGCGAATACAGCAGCCGGATATCGTGACCGGCTGCCTTTTCTTTCAGCAGGCTGCTGTGATTTCCCGGCACCCGCAGCATATCGCCGAAGCTGGTCAGAATAACATCGTTGTTTTGCGCCAACTGGATCGCGTTGTCAATATAGCCCTGCGGCGTGACACAGACCGGACAGCCGGGCCCTGATAGTAGCTGCATACCGGCCGGCAGCAGATCGCGAATGCCGTGATGGAAGATCGACATGGTGTGGCTGCCGCAGACTTCCATGATCTTGATCGGGCGTGTTACGGTCTGTTGCAGTTTGCCTGTCAGCGTGCTGACCAGGTCCGCGCTGCGGAACTCGTCAGTCTGTTTCATCGTGGATTCTTTGCAGTAGCGCAATCGTTTCCGCTGCCGCCTGCTCATCGATCACTTTCATGCCGCTGCCGGCGTGGATCAGCACATAGTCGCCGACTTTGGCCTCGGGGACGAGAGCTAGTGAGATGCGTCGCTGCACACCTTCGATTTCGCCGATGCCGCTGTATTCATCGCGTTCCAATAGTTTCAGGGGAACTCCAATGCACATTCCTGTTCATCCCTTCTCATGAATTACGGCTTGAGCAAGTTCCTGCCGTTTCGCGGCTACGCATTGCTTGATCCATCCGGCCAATTCCGTTAGTCCCGCAGCGGTTCGGCAGGATACTTCCAGGATGCTGGCCTGGGGATTCAACAGCGTCAGGTCCTGATAAAACTGCTCCAGAGCGAAATCGACATACGGCAGCAGATCGACCTTATTCAACACTACCGCGTTGGCATCTTTGAACATCAACGGATATTTAGTTATTTTATCCTCGCCTTCGGTAACGCTGAGCAGGCAGAGCCGAAAATCTTCGCCCAGATCAAATTCGGCCGGGCAAACCAGGTTGCCGATGTTTTCAATGATCAGCAGATCGATCTCGGCGAGTGCAAGCTGGGCCAACGCGCCTTCGATCATGTTGCCGTCGAGATGGCAGGCACCGCGGGTATTGATCTGCACGGTGGGAATTCCTAATGCCGCCACCCGTTCGGCATCCTTGGTCGTGAATAGGTCGCCTTCGATGACAGCCACCCGTAATTCAGGGCTTAACAGCGCCATCACGCCTTCCAGCAACGAAGTTTTGCCGGCGCCGGGCGATCCCATCAGGTTGATCGTCACGATCCGTTTGGCAGCCAGCATTTGTTTGTTCTGCGCTGTTTTTGCCTCGTGTGCGCTGAGAATCCGCTGGTTGATGTCAATTTTCACCGGTTGTTTCCTCCTGCTCTCCCTCAATTGTCTGTAAGTCGAGTTCGCGATCCGGCGTCCGCTCGATGACGAATTCGGCCCCTTCGACCAATGTGCCCTGACTGATTGCCGCAAAGGCAAACTGCAGCGACTCTTTGCAGACGCCTGTCTGGTCACCGATTCTGACCACGACCCGGGTCACTTTGGTCATGGAATATTCTGCGCCAAAGCGCTCCACCTGATCCATGAGGCTTTGAATGATCGATACTTCATGCATGGTTTGCTTCGGTCTCCTTAAAGGGTTTGATCCGGCGTCTGTCGTAATATATTTTAGGCAGTAACACGCGGGGGGCAACGCAATGCGCAGGCACGTGGTCATTGGCGGAATCGTTCAGGGCGTCGGTTTTCGTCCATTTGTCTACCGGCTGGCGATGCGACACGGGCTAGCCGGCTGGGTAAACAACGCCACTGACGGCGTTCATATTGAAGTCGAAGGAGACGAGGCCAAACTCGACGCGTTTGCGCATGCCCTGCAACAGGAAAAGCCGGTGCAAGCCGAAATCTATTCGCTGACTGCTTATGATATTCCTGAACGCCGGGAACTTGGATTCGTTATTGCCGAAAGCGATGCGCCATCGGCGGCGGTGCCCTTCGTTTCACCGGATATTGCGACCTGCGCCGCCTGTCGTGCTGAAATCGACGACCCGGCTGACCGGCGCCATCAATATCCGTTCACCAATTGCACGAATTGCGGTCCGCGCTACACGATCATTCGTCAGACGCCGTATGATCGGCGGGCGACTACGATGGACGTCTTTCCGATGTGTGCGGCCTGTCAGCGCGAATTCGACGATCCAGCCAATCGGCGGTTTCACGCCCAACCCAACGCCTGCCCGGTTTGCGGGCCTGAGTATCGGTTGGTCGACCGGCAAGGGAAACCGTTGCCGCTAGACAATGGTCAAAATGCTATGGATCAGACACGGGTTTTATTGCTCTCAGGCAAGATTGTGGCAATCAAGGGACTGGGCGGGTTTCATCTGGCCTGCGATGCAAAAAACGAAACTGCCGTGGCGAGGTTGCGCCAGCGGAAAATAAGGGAAGATAAGCCGTTCGCCGTCATGGCCGGCTCGCTTGACGCAGTCAGGCAACGCTGCTTTGTATCGTCCGCCGAACAGGAACTGCTGACTGGCTCGGTGCGGCCGATTCTGCTTTTGGATAAAGCGGACGGCTATGATCTGGCAGTCAGCGTGGCGCCGGGAAATCCGCGAATTGGTGTGATGCTGGCCTATACGCCGTTGCACGAATTGCTATTGGCTGCTGATGACATCTGGGTGATGACCAGCGGCAATACCAGTGACGAGCCGATCGCCTACACGAATGAAGAGGCGTTACTCCGGCTGGCTGAAATCGCAGATGTTTTCCTGCTGCATAACCGGGGCATTCAGCGTCGGGCTGATGATTCGGTAGTGAGGGTTATCGATGAAGAGCAGTATATTCTGCGACGTAGTCGCGGCTATACGCCGCTGCCGATCCGGCTGGTAAAACCAACAGTTTCTGTACTGGCCTGCGGCGGCGAACTGAAAAACACATTCTGCCTGACCCATGGGCAACAGGCTTTTGTCAGCGCTCATATTGGCGATCTGGAGAACCTGTCCACCTATCGATACTATACAGATTCCATTCAGTTCTACAAAACCCTGCTTAACATCACGCCGGAAGTGGTCGCTTATGATCTGCATCCGGAATATCTGGCGACGAAATATGCCAAAGCATTGCCGTTGCCAGGGATTGGTGTGCAGCACCACCATGCTCATATCGTGTCGGTCATGGCCGAACATGGCCTGGATGAACCGGTCATTGGCGTGGCTTTTGACGGGACCGGTTATGGGCCGGATGGCACGATCTGGGGTGGCGAGTTTCTGGTAGCCGATTGCCTTGATTTCAAGCGCGTTGCCCATTGCCGCTATCTGCCGCTACCAGGCGGCGCGATGGCGATCCGGCAGCCATGGCGACTGGCCGCATGGATATTGGCTGAGCTATATGGCGAACAGGTTGCGACGCTGCCGATTCCATTCGTCAGATCGTTGCCGCCGGAATGGCCGACAGTGCTCAAAGCAGCTGGAAAAAGAATCAACACCCCACTGACCTCCAGCGCCGGCCGCCTGTTTGATGCCGCCGCGGCACTGCTAGGTATCCGCGGCTCCATTCATTACGAAGGCCAGGCGGCGGTAGAACTGGAACTGGCGGCAGGTAGCCGAGCCGGCAGGCTGTTGCCGTATGCGATTATTGAAGGGCTCCCCAGGCAACTCGATTTTTTGCCGACGTTCGCGGCAATGACGGAATTGTTGCAAAGCGGAGAATCACCGACCGATCTGGCGGCATCTTTTCATAACACGGTTGCTGCAGCGATTGTCACGACAGTCAAACAGATAAAAAAAGAAACCGCGCTCAGAAAAGTTGCGCTAAGCGGCGGTGTGTTTCAGAATTTGCGGCTGCTGACTGCCGTCGAGGAACAGCTGAAGGCGGAACAGTTCGAAGTGTACCGGCATTGCCGGGTCCCGACCAATGATGGCGGCCTGTCGCTGGGTCAGGCGGTTATTGCAAGCGAGCGGTACACTCGAGGCCCCAGTCATGCAACTGGCGGATAACACTGTCTGTCGCTTCGTCAATTCGCGAGGCGACCAAAGGCGTCAAGTCAAGGCCGATCTCCAGACTTTTGGGTACAACGCCGATCACGACGATTTCACCGATCGGTTTTTCCATCACCACCAGCGACGCGAGAACTTCCTGAATTCCCAGTTCGTGTAGCGAGGTTTTTTCCCTGAAATACAACTGGACAGCTTCACCGCGAATTTCGCGAAATGAACCGGGTTCAGTTCCGTGAATGGCGTCGACTAGGATCAGGCGCTCGGCTCCGTCCAGAAATCGCATCAGTTCGATGCCCAAAGTGCCGCCGTCGAGGACCTCCACCTCATCCGGAAAGCGGAAGCGCTGCAACAGCGCCTCCGCCACCCTTACGCCGAAGCCTTCGTCCGATAATAAAATGTTGCCAACGCCAAGAACTACAGTTTTTGCCACTATTTGAGGTCCTCCGCATCCGCCGGTTTGCCGGGCAGATATTTAATTCCCGAGAAGATGCTCGATATTTCGCCGTCACCGTGCATCATGTCCGAGCGATAGGCGAAATAGGTATGGAAAGTCAGGAACAGGGGGAAGAACCAGGCGGCATAGTTGTGAACGACATGCACATTATACTCGTTGCCGAGCAGGCTGATTACCGGCGCGAAAATTTTCGCCGTCCAGCTGGTCGGCTGAATCATGCCATACATTGCCAGTCCGGTAGCCATTAGGATAAAGGTGACGATATACCAGATCAAATAGGTTGTCCGGGCCAGCGAATTACGTAAAAACGGCGGGTGGTCGTTCTTCAGGAACAGGTAGTGTTGCAACACCTGGCCCAGGCCTGTCCAGTACAGTGGTGTCCAGAATTTTGGCAACAGCCGGTCGCCTTTGTACATGATCCAGCCGTAAATCCGCAGGATGAACGACGCGATCAGGACGTAGGCCCAGAAAAAATGCCAGAACCGGATCGTTTCCATCGACATCAGATTGCCAACCGAAATTGCCGGATCAACACCGAGTGAGCCGAAAAAGAAGGGGTTGGCAATATAGCGGCCCGTCAAAAACAACATCAGGACCGCCGCTGCCATAATCCAATGGAACAGCCGCAAGAACGGACTGAAGA
>JBGSKE010000249.1:0-5476 GCA_041741355.1 Negativicutes bacterium
TCTGGTCTGCATTCAGACCCCCGAATACGGCGGCGGCGAGATCTGGTTCGACGATCTACTGGTCCGCAAAGATGGGCGATTTATTCCCGGCGAACTAGCGCCGCTCAATCCAGAAAACCTAAAATAAACGAATATCCGCAAAAAAAACGAGGAAGTTGTCGCTAGGACAGCTTCCTCGTTGCTTATAAGCACTGTTGTCTATTTCACCAATTCGGTCACAAAGTTCGGCAAGCTAAAACAGCTGCGGTGCAACGCCGGATTGTAGTAGCGGCAGCTAAACGGAATCGTCTCCGGCAGGGGGCATGTCAGTGGATCGACTTGTTTGGAACCCAGCGTAAAACTGTGCAAGCCGCCCGGGTAGAGCGGGATATTGGCCAGATACATCTTTGTGATGGGAAACAGGCCGCTGATATCATGATAAATCCGCGTGATCAAAGGCTGATGGTAAAATGGCGATTCGGTTTGTTGGACAAACAGGCCATCCGGTTTCAGCGCTTTGTATACATCCTGGTAAAACGCTTTGCTGAATAGGCCTTCCCCCGGTCCGATCGGATCGGAACAATCCACCAAAATTACATCATAGTGATTTTCGACCGCGCTCATATGGGCAATCCCGTCGCCAATCATCAGCTTGAGCTTCGGGTGTCCGTCTCGCATGACCGAACTGATTTCCGGCAGATATTCTTTGCTGGCCTCAACCACCATGCCGTCTATTTCAACCATCTCAACGCTTTCCACCGCTGCATGACGCACTACTTCGCGCACCGCGCCGCCATCGCCGCCACCGATCACCAGCACCTTCTTGGGGGCCGGATGGGTAAATAATGGTACATGGGCAATCATCTCATGGTAGACGAATTCATCAAAAATTGATGTCTGAAAAACATCATCCAGCACCAACATCCGGCCAAACTCAAACGAATCGGCCACGACCACTTTTTGATACTCGGACTGCCCGACAAATAAAGTTTCGCGAATCCGGCACGACATGCTCAGATTCTCAGTCTGTTTCTCTGTCAACCACAGTTTCATTGTCATTATCCTCCTGCTTTGGCTCCGCACTCTGGCAAAACTATTATAGTTTGCTCTTCGGCGCTTAGACTAGGAAATCCTGCTAAAAAAATCCGTAACGCAGCAAAACCATTCCGACCATCATTGCTTCCATAATCGCAATCGGCTTCATACTGCGGGCAAAGTCGGCGCCAAAATAACGGATCGAAACCAAAAAACACATATGCATCGGCGACAACATCTGCCCGGCCGTTCCCAGGATAAAACCCACTGACACGGCAGCGACATCGCCAGGCGACAACACAACAATGATCGGCATCGCCAGCGCGACAAATCCCGAAGAAGTGCCGGTAAGAATCCCGCCGGCAAAAGCCAGCACGCCAGCCACGACTAGCGGCGATATCGGATAGGCTTCCATCAGGCGGACCACTCCGACCAACACGGTAGTATCTTGCAGCACCCGCTGAAACAAAAGGACGCTGGCAATTCCCCAGAGCAGCTTCCGGTCCAGTCCATGGCGCAGCATCGCTTTGATTTCCGCCGGGCCTTGGCGCAGTACGATCATCATCAGCACAACCACGATCGTCATCGATAGCGAAGCGGCAAGGTGCAGCGCCACCACCAGGAAAATATTGAGCAAAATCGGCCCCGCCGTAAACAAAACCGGATTTAGGCTGCGCCGCGGCGAAACAAACTCACAACCAGTTTCGTCAATAATTTCGCGGCTTGGCGGCGTGGCGGACTCCTGCACCCCCGCCAGGCAAACCAGCCAGCCGATCACGATAGCGCCGATCACAAACCCCGACATCGAACCAATCAGGGTGGGCAGTAAAATCCCCGTAATCTGCCCGACCAACAGCAGCCCCGGATTGATTGGATTGACATATTCCCAGATATGACGAAACCAGTAATTCACCGCCGTTTTTTGTTCCGGCGTCATATTGTAGCGACGACTGGCATTATCCACCATCGGCGCTGAAAACAACGCACCGCCAAGCGAAGGCAAAAAACCCAGAAACGCCGGCATGCCGGCCAGCAGAAACTTATCGCTGATCAGTTTGGCCCGGGCGGCCGCCATCACGTCATCCAGCAATCCGCTGGTACGCAGCTGATATTCCAGACACATGACAAAATATAGCGCAATCAGGATCTCCCAGGTGTTGGGGTGCAGGGCTGTTGCTACCACCGAATTGACAAACAACAGCGGCGCAGAAAAAGTCAGCGCTGTTAACAGGAGCGATCCCGCCAACATCGCATGACCAATCTCAACTTTGCGATGCAATAAAACAATAACGACGGACAGGGTCAGCACAATTACCAGGACCGATTGCATAAACAAGGTTCCTCCTTTGACGCTAAAACAAATCCGGTTTCATTTTCCCAGATTCCGCTACAGTTGTCCAATTTGGCGCGGTGCAGATTAAATAGTAATATTGGCAGGAATCTGCAAATAGAAGGTGAATAAATATAATAAGTCTGAAGCAATTTAGCGTTTCGACAGGAGAACAGGCAGATTTGTCGAATTTTCAAAATTGAAGCTGAATTGTCTGACAAGATTAAACGATTGGGGGAACTATTCATGACAATTAAAGTAGGAATTAACGGGTTTGGTCGTATCGGCCGCAACGCATTTCGGGCGGCCATGTCCAACCCGGCGCTGGAAATCGTAGCAGTTAACGACCTGACTGATGCCGAAACTCTGGCTCATTTGCTCAAGTATGACTCGATTCACGGAATTCTAAATGCCGAAGTAAAAGCCGAGAAAGATTCGATCATCGTCAATGGCAAAGCGATCAAAGTTTTGGCCGAGCGCGATCCGGCGGCCCTGCCCTGGGGAGCTCTGGGCATCGACGTAGTCGTTGAGTCAACCGGACGTTTCACCGACGCCGATAAAGCAGCCGCCCACATAAAAGCCGGCGCTAAAAAAGTCATCATCTCCGCCCCAGCCAAAGGCGAAGACATCACGATCGTCATGGGAGTCAACGAAGACAAATACGACGCCGCCAAACACCACATCATTTCCAACGCTTCCTGCACCACCAACTGCCTGGCGCCGATGGCCAAAGTCATCCATGAAACTTTCGGCATCAAGCACGGCATGATGACTACCGTCCACTCCTACACCAACGACCAGATGATTCTCGACCTGCCGCACAAAGATCTGCGCCGGGCCCGTGCTGCCGCCATGTCGATCATCCCGACAACCACCGGCGCTGCCAAGGCTGTTGCACTGGTTCTGCCGGAGCTCAAAGGAAAACTGAACGGTTTTGCCCTGCGCGTTCCCACCCCGAATGTATCGCTGACCGACCTCGTAGCAGAAATGGAAAAGCCGGTCACCGTGGAAGAAGTAAATGCTGCCCTGAAAGCAGCCGCCGCCGGTCCGCTGAAAGGCATCCTTGCTTACAGCGAAGAACTGCTGGTGTCGAAAGACTATAATGGCAATCCGCATTCTTGTATCATCGATGCCGAATCCACCATGGTCGTCGATGGCACGCAGCTGAAAGTCATCGGCTGGTATGACAATGAGTGGGGTTACTCCAACCGCGTCATCGACCTGATTGTCTACATCGGCAAAAAAGGACTGTAGGAGGCGCCGACCTTGAACAAAAAAACGATCCGCGATCTTGACGTCAAAGGGAAGCGGGTTTTTGTCCGCGTTGATTATAACGTGCCGATGGACAAGGCCGGCAACATCACTGATGATACACGCATCAGCGCTACCTTGCCGACCCTGACCTATCTGCTGGCACAAGGAGCATCGCTGATTCTTGGGGCGCACTTCGGCCGCCCCAAGAACGGCCCCACGCCCGAATTTTCCCTGGCGCCGGTTGCTGCCCACTTGTCTTCCCTGCTGGGTAAAGAAGTGAAATTTGCCAGTGACTGCGTCGGCCCGGTAGCCGAGGCAGCCGCTCAGGCGCTGCAGCCAGGCGAAGTCCTGATGCTGGAGAACCTGCGGTTTCACCCCGAAGAAGAAAAAAACGATCCCGTATTTGCCAAAGGTCTGGCCGCACTGGCCGATATCGCTGTCAACGATGCCTTTGGTGTTTCGCATCGGGCACATGCCTCGGTCGAAGGAATCACCAAATTCCTGCCTGCAGTCGCCGGTTTCCTGATGGAAAAAGAACTGGATTTCCTGGGCCGGGCGGTGACCAATCCTGAGCGCCCGTATGTGGCGATCATTGGCGGCGCAAAAGTGTCGGATAAAATCGGCGTTATCGCCAATTTACTGACCAAGGTCGATGCCCTACTGATTGGCGGCGGCATGGCCAACACTTTCATCGCAGCCCAAGGCTTTAGCGTCGGCAAATCACTGGTTGAACCCGACAAAATCCCCCTGGCCAAAGATTTGATCGCGCAGGCGAAATCCAGCGGCGTCAAACTGTTACTGCCCTCAGACGTCGTTGTGGCGGAAAAATTCGCCGCCGACGCTGCCAATAAGGTTGTAGCTGTGGATGCAATCGGACCGGAAGAAATGGCGCTCGATATTGGCCCAGCCTCCTCAGCAGCATTCGCAGCGGCATTGGCCAATGCGAAAACCATCGTCTGGAACGGCCCGATGGGCGTATTTGAAATGGATGCCTTTGCCAAAGGAACCGAATTTGTCGCCCAGGCAGTCGCCCACTCGCAGGCTGTTAGCATCGTAGGCGGCGGCGACTCGGTTGCGGCGCTGGAAAAAGTCGGCCTGGCCGACAAAATCACGCATATTTCCACCGGCGGCGGCGCATCACTCGAGTTTCTCGAAGGCAAAATTCTGCCTGGCGTTGCTGCCCTGGCCAACAAATAAGAAATTTAGGAAGTGTTGTTCCGTGCATAGTAAAAGAAAACCCGTCATCGCCGGCAACTGGAAAATGTTCAACACGATCGGCGAATCGATTGCACTAGTCAGCGAACTGGCAACTGCCGTTGCCAATCATAGCGACCGGGAAATCGTCGTCTGTCCGCCTTTCACTTCGCTAGCCGCTGTCAAGCCAGTACTGGCGGGTTCCAACATCAAACTGGGCGCGCAAAACGTCCACTGGGAAGAAAAAGGCGCTTTCACCGGTGAAATTTCGCCAGCTATGCTCAAAGATGCCGGTTGCGACTATGTCATTCTCGGCCACTCGGAGCGGCGGCAGTTCTTCGCCGAAACCGATGAAAACGTAAACCGCAAACTCAAAGCCGTGCTCAAAGCCAACCTGATCCCGATCGTCTGTGTCGGCGAATCGCTTTCCGAGCGAGAAGCAGGGATTACCTCCACCGTGGTCAGTCGCCAGATCAAAATCGGCTTGGATGGGCTGGACGCGGAAAGCGCCAAAAAAGTCATCATCGCCTATGAGCCGATCTGGGCGATTGGCACCGGACGCACCGCTTCCGCCGCGGATGCCAATGCTGT
Organism: Negativicutes bacterium; assembly: GCA_041741355.1. Classification (GTDB taxonomy): domain Bacteria; phylum Bacillota; class Negativicutes; order UBA1444; family UBA1444; genus UBA1444. The sequence continues at coordinate 5,384 of JBGSKE010000249.1, forward strand.
TTGCGCTTTTATTCGCCTAACCTTGACCGGCATGCTAGGCACTCCTGTTGCCGATGCAATGCGGATTCAGTATGGCGGCAGCGTCAAACCGGA
>JBGSKE010000250.1:0-8036 GCA_041741355.1 Negativicutes bacterium
GCATCCGGGCGGTGGAAAGCGAAGACGGCATGACGGCCGACTGGTCGCGCATGCCTTACGAAGTGCTGGATAAAATGTCTCGCAGAATCGTCAACGAGGTCAAAGGAGTCAATCGGATTGTCTATGATGTGACATCCAAACCGCCTTCGACGATCGAGTGGGAATAACCGAACGATTTCTGTTGAAAATTAATTAAAGTTCATATTTCGGGTTGACATGGTTTTCGGCTCACTGATACAATGGTGGTGAAGTATATATCCGCCGTATATTTTTGAGCTGTCTCAAAAGTCTTACGTGCGAAAGTGCGCCTAGGGTTCCGCACGGCCGACGTTGCCCGTGCCGTTCAGTTTTGAACGGGTAATGTTGGTGTGGCCGCGACCAAGTGGCGCAGGCGCTAACGCGCTACACCGAGGGGACAAAAGCCCGGGCGGGGAGGTTTCGCTGTTTTAGTTACGCGAAGCTCCCCGCCCGTTTTTTTATCCTTAAAACAGTATTGAAGGAGGGTCGGTTGTGAAAGTCGCTGTAATCATGGGAAGTGATTCCGATTGGGATGTCATGTCGCCGGCAGTCGAGGTATTGAAAGAGTTTGGGATTGAGACGGAAGTGGTCGTGGCGTCGGCCCACCGAACGCCGGATAAAGTGCATGAATTTGCCGAAGGTGCGGCAGGTCGCGGCGTTGGCGTGATTATTGCGGCAGCTGGGGCGGCTGCCCATCTTCCAGGCGTGGTGGCGGCCTATACGACGGTGCCAATCATCGGCGTGCCGGTGAACAGCACGTCGCTGGGGAGTATGGATGCTCTGCTCAGTATCGTGCAGATGCCGGCGGGCATCCCGGTGGCCTGCATGGCGATCAATGGCGCCAAGAATGCCGGATTGTTTGCAGCACAGATACTGGCAACTTCATCACCAAGCCTGCAGCGCAAATTCCGTGCTTATCGCAAGACGATGGCCGAGCAGGTCGAGAAAAAAGCGCAGAAATTGGCTGCGAAATTGGAAGGATAGCCAGGAAGTTTGTGAAAAAATCTGGTGCGCAATCAAAGGTTTTGCTACGAAAAGTCTCTTTCTCCGACTTTCACCTGAATTCGTAACGTCTTGATGACTCGATTTTCCGGACGGCCTCGGACGCTTCGTCCATCGCTGCGAGGCCTAAAATCAGCATCCTTGCTGATTTTTTCCGAAAAACCAAACCATCTTCGCCGACGAATTCAACGGTGAAAATCTCATGAAATCGACTGTTTTCGCAGTCAAAACCCTGTGACCGAGGTTTCCGTATTGAAATTAATTTTGACAAACGAAATTTTGGAGGGTGACAACATGGAAGAAAATCAACTGTACGAAGGCAAAGCGAAAAAGGTATTTGCGACGGCGAATCCGGACGAATACCGCGTATATTTCAAAGATGACGCTACGGCATTCGACGGGACCAAACGCGGTACCATCATCAACAAAGGAATTATCAACAACAAGGTTTCGGCTTTTTTCTTTAATCTGCTCAGCGAGCATGGCATTCCTCATCATTTCATCAAGTTGCTCAGCGATCGCGAGATGATTGTCAAAACACTGAAGATTCTTCAGGTCGAAGTCGTCGTGCGCAACGTAGCGGCAGGCAGCCTGGCCAAACGGATCGGCTGGGAAGAAGGAACCAAGATGCCGATGCCGATACTCGAACTGTACTATAAGAACGATGATCTGCATGACCCGATGATTAATGAATTTCATATTCAGGCGATGGGCCTGGCCACGCCGGAACAGCTCAGTGAAATCAAAGCGTATGCGCTCAAAATCAATGAAATTTTGTCCGCTTACCTGAAGACGAAAAACGTCGAACTGATCGACTTCAAACTGGAATTTGGCGTGCACAAAGGCCAGGTCATTCTAGGCGACGAGATTTCGCCGGATACCTGTCGGCTGTGGGATAGCGAAACCAAACAAAAACTCGACAAGGACCGTTTCCGCCGCGACCTTGGCAATGTGGAAGACGCTTACCGCGAAGTGCTCAAACGTTTGACCGGCGAGGTCATGTAAACTGATGAATGACGATAAACTGCATGAAGAATGCGGGATTTTCGGCATCTATGCACCTGGCGTCGATGTAGCGCTTAATACGTATTGGGGTCTCTATGCGCTGCAACACCGGGGCCAGGAAAGCGCCGGCATCTGCGTGGCCAATGGCTATGCGATGGATATTCGGCGCGGCATGGGTCTGGTCAACGAGGTGTTTCGTGATTCATTGCCGGAAATGCCGGGGCATATCGCAATCGGGCATGTCCGCTACTCCACCACCGGGTCCAGCCTGGCGGCGAATATCCAACCGCTGCTTGTGTCGTATGCCGGCGGTCGCATCGCGATGGCGCACAACGGCAACCTGACCAATGCGCCGCTACTGCGCAAAAAACTGGAACAGGGCGGCAGTGTATTTCAGACCACGGTGGACAGCGAAGTGATCGTAAACCTGATTGCCCGCTCGAAAAAGAAAAATGTTGAAGACCGGATTGTCGAAAGCATGAATCAGGTCGAAGGCGCCTATTGCCTGGTGATTATGACCGAAGACCGTTTGATTGGCGTCCGTGATCCCAACGGTTTCCGTCCGCTGTGCCTGGGGCAGATGCCGGACGGCGGTTGGGTTTTTGCTTCGGAGTCTTGTGCGCTCGATGCGGTCGGCGCCAAGATGGTCCGCGACATTGAACCGGGTGAAATGGTAATCGTTGATGGCAAGGAACTGCGGTCCCGCCGCCTGGTCGACGAAAAAAGACCACCGGCGCTCTGCGTGTTTGAGTATATCTATTTTGCCCGCCCCGACAGCATTATTGACGGACAGAGCGTTCATCTGGCCCGTCTGGCCATGGGCCGTCAGTTGGCGATCGAAAGCGGCCTGACTGCCGATATTGTGATTTCGGTTCCTGACTCCGGCACGACTGCGGCGCATGGATTCAGCTCCCAATCGGGTATCCCGTTTGCGGAAGGATTGATTAAAAACCGCTATATCGGGCGGACCTTTATTCAGCCGGAACAAAAGAAACGCGATGCCGGAGTACGGATCAAACTGAATGCGGTGGCGCCGGCAGTGGCCGGAAAAACAGTCATCATGGTCGATGACTCGATCGTTCGCGGCACGACCAGCGGCCGGATCGTCAAAATGTTGCGCGAAGCCGGCGCCAAAAAAATCCACATGTGCGTCAGCTCGCCGCCGATTGTCTATCCCTGTTACTACGGTATCGACACCACTGCCCGCAAGGAACTGATTGCCAGCTACAAGAACGTCGAACAGATCCGGCGCTACATCGGCGCGGATTCCCTGTACTACCTATCGCTGGAAGGGCTCAAGCAAGCGGTGACCCAGGTCAATTTAGGCGGACTTTGCTCTGCCTGCTTCCACGGTGAGTATCCGACAGAAGTCGCCTGCGCCAAGGAATTGCAGGGGTCGAAGTTTGTTTTTGAAGAAACAGCTTGCGCCATGACCCAGAAACCGAAAGGGAGGAAACGCTCTTGAGCGGGAAGCAATCAGAAACAGGGCTCAGCTATCGTGACGCCGGGGTCGATATTGATGCAGGCAATCGTTCGGTCGACTTGATGAAAGCGCATGTCCGGGCCACATTCCGCAAGGAAGTGCTGTCAGACATCGGCGGTTTTGGCGGGCTATTTGCCCTGGATATGAAAAAATACGCCGAACCGGTGCTGGTGTCGGGAACCGATGGCGTCGGCACAAAACTAAAGCTGGCGTTCATGATGGATCGGCACGATACGATCGGTCAGGATGCGGTGGCCATGTGTGTCAACGACATTCTGGTGCAGGGAGCCGAGCCCCTGTTTTTCCTTGACTATCTGGCTGTCGGCAAGCTGGAGCCGGAAAAAGTCGCCAATATCGTCAGTGGCGTAGCCAAAGCCTGCAAAGAGTCCGGCTGTTCGCTGATTGGCGGCGAAACGGCCGAGATGTCAGGCTTTTATCCGGATGGCGAATATGATGTTGCCGGGTTTGCCGTTGGTGTAGCGGAGAAATCTCGCCTGATCACCGGTGAGAAGATTGCTGCCGGTGATGTGCTGATTGGACTCCCCTCCACTGGTGTGCATTCCAACGGATTTTCGCTGGTGCGCAAGATTTGCTTTGAACATCAGGGATTCACGGTCGATACACAAGTGCCGGAACTGGGCAAGACGCTGGGCGAGGAGTTGCTTACGCCAACCCGTCTGTACCCCAGAGTCTGTCTGCCACTGATCGAGAACTATGAAATCAAAGGAATGGTTCACATCACCGGCGGCGGATTTTACGACAATATTCCCCGGGTGTTGCCGGCTGGCTGCGGTGCGGTTGTCAATGTCGAAAACTGGCCCCGACCGGAAATCTTTTCCTTGTTGCAACAATGGGGTAAAGTAGCCTGGCCTGAGATGTACCGGACCTTTAATATGGGCATCGGCATGATCCTGGTTGTGTCCGAGCAGACGGCGCCGATGGTGCAACGGGCGCTGGCCGACCAGGGAGAAATCTGTTACCGGATCGGTCGCGTAGTGGCCGGGGATCAAACCGTAGAGCTGAAGGGAGGCATGTTTGGTGCGTAAAAAAGTGCTGGGGATTCTGGTGTCGGGACGCGGCAGTAATTTGCAGGCGTTCATCGACGCAATCAATTCGGACCGTCTTGTCGCCAAGATCGGCGTAGTGATTGCCGATAATCCCGAAGCAAATGCATTGCGACGGGTTGCCGGACTGAATATCCCGACGGCCGTTGTCGAGCGCAAAAAATACGCCACCAAACAAGCTTTTGAAGCCGCTATTATCGAGCAACTGGACCTGCATCACGTCGAACTGGTTTTGCTGGCCGGGTTCATGCGGATTCTCAGCCCGCAGTTCATTAATCGGTTTCCGACGCGGATCATGAATATCCATCCTGCATTGTTACCAGCTTTTCCGGGCTTGGACGCACAGCAGCAGGCCTTGGACTATGGCGTAAAGGTATCAGGCGCCACCGTGCATTTTGTCGATGAGGGGATGGACTCGGGTCCGATTGTTTTGCAGGAAGCAGTGCCGGTGGAAGAGGACGATAATGTTGCATCGCTGTCGGAACGAATTTTGCATCTGGAGCATCGCTTGTATGTGCGGGCGGTAAGATTATATTGCGAAGATAGAATTCACATCGCAGGGCGAGCCGTAAAAATATTGCCGCCCCGGCAAAAACCAAAGGAAGAAGGCGAGCTGCATTGAAGGCGAAACGGGCGTTGATCAGTGTATCGGACAAAACAGGCGTAGTCGAGTTTGCCAAAGCGTTGACGGCGCTGGGAATCGAGATCGTCTCGACTGGCGGTACGATGAAGTCGTTGCAGGAGGCAGGAATCCCCGTCATTTATATCAGTGATGTCACTGGATTTCCAGAAATGATGGATGGCCGGGTGAAAACCCTGAACCCCTATATTCATGGCGGAATTCTGGCAGTGCGGGACAATCCTGAACACGCGGCGGCAATGCAGGAACACGGAATTGTTCCTATCGATCTGGTCGTGGTCAATCTGTACCCGTTTCGTCAGACGATTGCCAAGCCGGGCGTGACCCAGGAAGAAGCGGTGGAAAACATCGATATCGGTGGTCCGGCGATGGTGCGTAGCGCCGCGAAGAACTTCCGTTATGTGACCGTGGTCGTCAATCCGGAGCGCTACTCCGAGGTTGTGGCTGAACTGGCGGTGCATGGCGAAGTGACGGCGCCGACCCGCCTGGCTTTGGTACGCGAAGCATTTACCCATACCGCAGAGTATGATGCGGCGATTGCCCGTTATTTTTCCGAGCAGACTGGCGAAGGTGAGTATCCCTCGACGCTGATTCTGCCATGGGAAAAACTGCAGGATCTGCGCTATGGCGAAAATCCCCATCAGACAGCGGCGTTCTACCGCGACAATGCTGCCAGCGTCGGCGTGGCCTATGCCCGTCAGTTGGCTGGCAAGGAGCTTTCCTTCAACAACATCGTCGATTTGGAATCGGCGTATGCCATTGCGGCGGAGTTCAGCAAACCGGCTGTGGCGGTGATCAAGCATACCAATCCTTGCGGCACGGCAACGGCGGACGACATCGCGACGGCCTACAAACTGGCGTATGAGGCCGATCCGGTATCGGCGTTTGGCGGTATCGTGGCTTTGAACCGGCCAGTGGATGCAGCAACCGCCGAACAGCTCAAGGCGATTTTCCTCGAAGCGGTGATTGCGCCGGCCTTTGAGCCGACAGCGCTGGAAATACTCAGCGCCAAAAAAAATGTTCGGTTGCTGACGGCGGAGTTGCCGCAGGCCGATGCGAAACAGCGTTATGATATCAAGACGGTGTCAGGCGGAATTTTGGTCCAAATGGCGGACACAGCCGATGCAGCGATGACAACTTGGCAAACCGTCAGTAAAAGAATGCCGACGGAAGCAGAACTGAAAGAACTGGAATTGGCCTGGAAAGTGGTCAAACATGTAAAATCGAACGCCATCGTGATTGCCCGCGAAGGTCGCACGATCGGCGTGGGGGCTGGGCAGATGAACCGGGTCGGTGCGGCGGAAATTGCCCTGAAACAAGCCGGCGAAGCGGCCCGCGGCGCGGTGCTGTCTTCGGATGCTTTTTTCCCGTTTCGTGATACGCTGGATGCGGCAGCCAAGGCTGGCATCACGGCGATCATCCAGCCGGGAGGGTCGATGCGCGATGAAGAGTCGATTGCCGCGGCGGATGAGCACGGCATCGCGATGATTTTCACCGGGATGCGCCATTTCAAACATTGAACTAACTGGAGGTTGTACTATGCGAATCCTGGTGGTGGGCGGCGGCGGGCGCGAACATGCCCTGGCGTGGAAGTTGGCCCAAAGTCCCCGCGTGACAAAAATCTACTGTGCGCCAGGTAACCCGGGGATCGGAGCAGTGGCGGAATGTGTGAACATATCGGCGGATAATATCAAAGCTCTGTGCGGCTTTGCCCAGGAGCATAATATCGACCTGACGGTTGTCGGACCGGAAAAGCCGCTGACGGATGGAATCGCAGATTATTTTTCAGCAAGGGGGCTGAAAGTGTTTGGACCGTCGCAGGAAGCGGCGCAGCTGGAGGGATCAAAGAGTTTCGCCAAGGACCGGATGAAAAAGTATGGCGTGCCGACGGCCGACTTTGCTGTATTTGACTCAGCCGCAGACGCCCGCAGCTATATCGAAGCTAAAGGCGCCGGCATCGTAGTCAAAGCCGATGGACTGGCCGCCGGCAAAGGCGTCGTGGTGGCGGAAACCGCGGCGGAAGCGTTACAGGCGATCGATGAAATCATGTTGAAAAAAGTGCATGGCGATGCCGGTTGCCAGGTTGTACTGGAAGAGTGTTTGGTTGGGGAAGAGGCGTCTTTGCTGGCCTTCACCGACGGATTCACGGTGGTGCCGATGCTGGCGGCTCAGGACCACAAACGGGTCGGTGATGGCGATACCGGTCCCAATACCGGCGGGATGGGCGCTTACGCACCAGCGCCGGTGATGACGCCGGAACTGCTTGCCGAAGTGCAACAGACCATTTTGCAACCAATGATTGATGGTCTGCGCAACGACGGAATCCTTTATCAGGGTTGCCTGTATGCCGGTTTGATGATCACGGCGTCAGGGCCGAAAGTGATTGAATTCAACGCCCGGTTCGGCGATCCCGAGACGCAGGTGGTATTGCCGCTACTTGAAGGAGATTTGCTGCCGGTGCTGGAAGCCTGCATCGACGGCACGCTGGCTGAAACAGAAGTGCTGTGGCGGAAGGGCGCTACCGTTTGCGTCGTGCTGGCTGCCGGCGGTTATCCGGGTGAGTATCGGAAAGGCGATGCGATCAGCGGCATGGCGGCGGCCGAAGCGAAAGGCGCCGTAGTATTCCATGCCGGCACGGCTTTGGCTGGAGATGCGGTTGTGACCAATGGCGGTCGCGTGCTGGGAGTGACGGCGGTGGCGGAGGATATCGCGGCTGCATTGGAAAAAGTTTACCCTGCCGTGGAACAGATGAAATTTACTGGAATGCAATACCGTAAGGATATTGCCCACAGGGCGCTGAACCGTAATTTGCAATAAGCGCCTG